>DAONFW010000001.1:0-90195 GCA_035403785.1 Minisyncoccota bacterium
ACGCCAAATGAAATGTTAGAATTAAAAGTGACAAATGTGGTTAGTTAAAACATTTTTAGTATAAAAATTTAGTATATAATTACTAAACACAAACAACATGAGTAAAAGAGAACAGTTAAAAAAAATTCACGAAAAATGGTTCATAGAATGCAAATGTGATTTAAAAAAGACTGCAACACAGCCAGTACCCGGCGATGGTAACCCTGAATCACAAATAATTTTTATCGGCGAAGCACCAGGAAAAAATGAAGATCAACAAGGCATTCCTTTTGTAGGCGCAGCGGGAAAATTTCTGGCCGAAATGCTTGAAGAAATTAATTTAAAACGCGAAGAAATTTATATCACAAATATTGTTAAATACAGACCACCCAATAATCGTGATCCATTACCAGAAGAAAAAGATGCGTGCCGATCCTGGCTTGCAGAAGAAATTAATTTCATCAATCCAAAACTAATAGTATTTCTTGGTAGGCACTCTATGAATAACTTCTTCCCTACTGAAAAAATTTCTTCTGTACATGGAAAAATGCTGATAAAAAAATTCGCGCATATCCAAACAAAAAATTTTTTAGCGCTTTATCATCCAGCTGCTGCACTCTACAACGGCGGAATGCGTGACACACTGAAAGAAGATTTTAAGAAAATTCCTAAGATCCTGAAAGAAATAGAAAAGCGAGAAAAAAATTAGTCTAGATAAATTATTTCTATACCATATTCTTCTGCTTGTTGATGTTCCCACTGAGCGCCTTTTGAAGTTTTCCAACTAGGCAAAAAACAAAATTTCGTAATAGCTCCAGATCTAAAGATTGGGTGATAAAAATCAGTTAAAATACTTTCAAGATATTCACCATTGGGCGCCAATTTTTTCTTCAATTTTTGCATTGGTGCTTCAAAAGGCATTTGATCAAAAATATTTAAACCTTCTTTTTGTAATTCTTTTATTTTAGCATTTAGAACTTTCAAATTTTCTTCTACTGAACCCAAACCGCCAGTTCCAATTGGTCCACAAACTTGAATTAACGGTTTTTCCATTCTAGAAATAATTCTCTCTGCTATAACAAAAAGATCGCAGACTTGTTCTACTTTTTCCAAATCTTCCCAATCTTTTTCTTCCCAATATTTTTTTGTTATTTCACTTAATTCCATAAAAATCTTTTAAACAATAATCTTCATCCAAAACAAGCGACATATCAAGAGCTTCTTCTGGTGTGGCCCAACAATAATTTTGATGTTCATTTTCTTCAATACAAACATCAAAATCATTTTTAATATTTATTACATGATAATGATAAAAATATTTTTTATCTGGATATTCAACAAAAAATGTTTTATGAAAAACTAAATCTTCTTCATTAACAATCAGTCCGGTTTCTTCTTCCAACTCTCTAATCATCGCAAGTTTTCTATCATTATTATCTCTATGATCTATTTTCCCGGCAGGGATCCCCCATTTACCTCCTTGGGATTTGTGATCGTGTCTATGAAGCAATAAAATTTTTCCATTATTCTCAACTAGGCAGCCAACTACTTCAATATCCGGAACAAAATTTTCTGGCTTTTCTTTGTGGATCATAATGTATTAATAATAGCTAGTAATAATAAAATCAAAACAACCAATGCCAAAAATTTTGCATTATTTAAAAATGACCAAAAATCTTTGCTTCTTTTGGTACTAAAAAGGTATGATAAGGAAATAGAAAAAATAATTAAAACACAAGCCATACAAAACATAATTCTAATTATAGAAATTTCACTCAAGTTGACGCTTGAAACAATCTGAATATTAGTAATAATAAAAGCTATTACAGCAGAAAATAAACCTATTATTTCAATAAATTTCCATTGTTGTTTTTCCATGTTTTCTTCTGCTCTTTTCACCTTTTTATTAAAAACTTCACTATCTTTTAGCCTTGCTTCTAATGCAACGATCGTGTTATTAAAGATAGCAAGATCATCAAAAATTTTATTTTCTTCAACAAATTTTTCTAATTTTTCTAATTCTTTTTTAGCATTTTCGTAATCATCTTTCATTAATTTTTCATCAAACAACGCTTTTACCGAATTGAAATAAAGAACAAAGGCAGGACTTTTATTAAGTTTATCGCTACCATGGAAACAAGCGAAGGCATATTCTGATGCTGAGGTATAATTTTTTATTTCAGAATATAAAGTTGATACAAATCCTAATAATTTTGGATTTTTTTCTCCAACAAATAAATTAATTATTTCCAATACTCTTTTTCTATTTATTTTTAATTTCCCAAGTTCATTTTGAATATCATTGAAACTAGAATAATCATCAAGAATTTTTACAACATCATCTTTTTTAAGTTCAATACTATCTTTAATAAGATCATCTAGTTTCATATTTTCATAAAAAAATAAACATTAATTATCCCAATACCATATTAATGGCCTACCATAAAAAATATTAAATCTTAATATTTTAAAGTCTTTTGACGCTTTCAATAAATCTTCTTTGGAAATAGAAAGAAAAACGCTATTAAAAAAAGCGATGCCATCTTTGGCAAACCATTTTCTGATTAAAAAATCATCAGTCAATTTGTTAAAAATTTTAAATTCATAAGTTAGAGAAAAAACCACCCTCAAATCAGGGGCGCCACTAATTTCCTCTTTAAATTTTAATATTGTTTCCTCTCCATTATTTAAAATCCTAAAATCAACCATATTATTTATATTTACAATTATTAAACATATTGGTAAATGTCTCTTCGCCCAGCTGTTGTTTGTCTGGAGAAGTTTGAAAAATTCTATTATTAGTGTCAACCCACCCACAATGGGTCCAAACCCAATTAGGAGATAATATAATTTTTGTATTACTTTGTTCCGTTTGGCTATCAGAATTATCATTAATAATACTTTCATTGCTAATTTTAGTTTTTAAAACTTCCACTCCTTTTTGTAATTTTTCAGTCTCATTCTGAGAATTATCAAAATTTGAAACAAAATTGTTAATTCCTGTACTTTCTAAATTATTTTTATATTTTTTAAATACAGAAAAACGGCCAATAAAAAACACAATAATTATCACTATAATTAAGGAAGTGATCAAAATAAAAAGTCTTTTTTTCATATTACTTTAATAAAATTAATTAATAAGCTATATATCAATCTCAGCTAATTTAGCATTTGATTGAATGAAAGATTTTCTTGGTGGCACTTCAGAACCCATCAAAATATCAAAAACTTTGTTCGCTTCTTCTGCGTCAGCAATATCTACTCTCTTCAAAATTCTATTCTTAGGATCCATTGTAGTTTCCCAAAGTTCTTCCGGGTTCATTTCTCCGAGACCTTTATATCTCTGAATATGAATTTTTGTTGCTCTTGTTTTTTCTTCTTTCTCCTCTCCTTCTGCTGCTCCTGACTCAGGCTCTTCTGCTTCAGCTTCTTCGGATTCGTGAATTTCACTTGCATCAGCATTTTTACCAATAATTTTTATCTTCTCTTCGTCAGAATAAGCATAGTGAACTTCTTTTCCTTTTTTAATTTTATAAAGTGGTGGTTGTGCAATATAAATATAGCCCGCTTCAACTATTTGTTTAAAGTATCGATAGAAAAGAGTTAAAAGCAAAGTTCTAATGTGCGCTCCGTCAACGTCCGCATCTGTTGCAATAATTATTTTATGATAACGCATTTTTGTAAGATCAAAAGTATCACCGATAGAAGTTCCCATGGCGATAACCAAAGATTTAACTTCTCTCGAAGCAAGCATTTTATCGATTCTTGCTCTTTCGACGTTCAAAATTTTTCCGCGAAGTGGCAAGATCGCTTGTGTTCTTCTGTCTCTACCCTGCTTTGCTGAACCTCCTGCAGAGTCTCCCTCTACGATAAATAATTCAGATTCTTCTGCACTTCTACTCTGACAATCCGCGAGCTTTCCTGGCAAAGTCATACCTTCTAATGCTCCTTTTCTCAAAACAGAATCTTTTGCAGCTTTAGCTGCTTTTCTTGCTCGTAAAGCCAAAACGGCTTTGTTAACCATAGCTTTTGCGTCATCTGGATTTTCTTCAAGAAACATAGCAAAAGCTTCTCCAAATACAGTTCCCACTGCGCTTTGCGCTTCCACAGAACCTAATTTAGCTTTTGTCTGACCTTCAAACTGAATTTCTCGCAATTTTACTGAAACGACAGCAGTTAAACCTTCAAGCACATCGTCTCCAGTAAAAGCCCCTTCTGACTCCTTCATTAATTCATTCTTTCTACAGTAAGTATTCAAAGTTCTAGTCAAAGCCGTTTTGAATCCAGTGACATGCGTTCCGCCTTCTCCCGTGTAAATATTGTTAGCAAAAGGAATAATTCTATCTACTATGTCGTCTACATATTGCAAAGCAACTTCAACTCCCACGCCATCAATTTCTTTTTCAACATAAAAAATATTACTATGCACCGGTTTTTGAAACTTGTTGTAATATTTGATAAGTGACATTAAACCTCCTTCGAAATAAAATGCAGTTGAAGGAAGTTCTAATCCTAATTCTTTAAAATAGAAAACATCAGACATATCTATCTTTCCTTCATAACTGCGCGCATCAACAATATTAATCTTCAGACCTTTTACCAAATATGCCTGCTGTCTGATGTGGTTCACAATCACGTTCCAATCAAATTTTACTTCTTTAAAAATTTCTATATCTGGCTCAAATGTAACAATAGTTCCGTGAAGTTTTGAAGCTTTGATTTTTTTAACTGCTCCCTTCTTTCTTCCTTGAGAATATTCTTGAGCGTACAAACCGCCATCTTTGTGTACTTCTGCTTTACAATAAATAGAAAGCGCGTTTACAACCGAAGCTCCCACTCCATGCAAACCTCCAGAAACTTTGTAACCTTCACCTCCGAATTTTCCTCCAGCGTGAAGTGTTGTCATAACAGTTTCAAGTGCTGAAACTTTTGTTTTCTTGTGTATGTCAACCGGAATTCCTCTACCATTGTCTGCTATTCTGATTCTATTTCCTGGCAACAAAACAACTTCTATCTCATCACAAAAACCTCCCATCGCTTCGTCACGAGAGTTGTCAAAAATCTCCCAAATCAAATGATGCAAACCTTCTGGACCAGTTGTACCAATGTACATTCCGGGTCGCTTTCTAACCGGGTCCAAACCTTCAAGCACTGAAATATCTGACGCACCATAATGATGACTTGTTTCTTCTTTTGTGTTTTTTTCTTTTGCCATTTTAAATTAAAAATAAAAGCAAAAAATAAGCTTTTTGCTTCACCTATTATATCAAAAATATAGTTCAAAAACCAGCGTTTTAGCGAATTTCCCAGCTTGAATTTTCGCTTATTTTATGGCTTATTTTTGCCATAATTTCACTAATTTCATCATCAGTCAAAGTCCTGTCATAAGACTGAAAAACTAATCTAAAAGCATAAGAAGTTCTACCCTCTTTTGTAAACTTATCAAACAAATACGGCTCTTTTATCATCAGGTCTGTACCATATTCTTTTAATATTTTTTTTAAATTTTCTGGATCTTCACTCTCTGGCATCCAAACTGCGATATCACGAGAAATGAACGGATACACAGACCATATATTGAATTTATCTTCACTATTTAATTTTGGAACAGAATTTATTAATTCTTTAAAAGCAACTTCAACATCTCCCATATCTTTACAGAATTCATCCAACAACATTTCTTTAATTTCTTTCTTTACATTAAAAGCAACATGCATTTCTTCTTTTCCTTTTTTAAAGACAGTACCAATTTCAAAAATTTTAATTTCTTTCAAATCAAGAATTGGCATATTAAGCTGATTTAATTTTAAACTCTCTTTCAACCCATCAGCAATATTTGTTCTTAAGAATTTTTTATCAGAAGCACTTGCCAAAACTTCCACTTCTCCTTTATCTCTGAAAACATAAGTCATCACTTCTGAATAACCGTCAGTTAATAATTTATTTCTTGCATACAAAATTTTTGTAAACAAATCATTGGCTTTTTGTTCACACTTTACTTCAGGTAATTTTTCTTCTAGCCTGTCATAACCCAAAATTCTAATTACTTCTTCTGCTAAATCATGCGGGCCAATTATATCTAATCTCAGCACTGGCACTTTTATTTCAAAAACATTATCCTGCTTTTCAGTATATTCAAATTTTAACTTCTGCCAAACATTTTCTATCTCTTGTTTAGTAAAATTAGATCCAAGCCTTTTGTTTAAATATTCAACAGAAACCTCAACAGTTCTTTCTTCTTGTTTTTCATTATATACATCAACAATATCTTCTACTTCACCGCCCGCGACTTTTACAATCAAATCAGTAATAGCATGCATAGTTTTCTCGCACAACTCTGGTGAAATTTCATTCTCGTATCTTTTTACTGCATCAGTTAAGATATTTATTTTTCTAGCAGTTTTACGCGTAGAAACCGGATTAAAATCAGCCACTTCTATCACAATATTTTTAGTGCTATTATCAACTTCAGCTTTTACGCCACCTTTTATTCCAGCAATAACTAACGGATCTTTCTCATCTGCAATCAACAAAACAGACTCGTCTAAATTAACTTCTTTTTTATCTAAAGTAGTAATTTGCTCACCAGCTTTTGCGTTTCTGATTATAAGTTTTGAACTAGTTAGTTTGTCTAAATCGAAAGAATGTATCGGCTGGCCGAGATCAAACATGACATAATTAGCCGCGTCTACTATGTTGTTTATAGACTTTTGCCCGATAGCTTCTAATTTCTCTTTCAGCCAAGCTGGGCTTTCAGATATTTTTATATTCTTAATAATTCTTCCCATGTATCGCAAACATTTTTCATCTTGCACTTCTATTTTCAATTCAGTCTGTTTTGGCTCAAAAGTTTTATACTCTTCTTCTTTTATTTTTAAATCAAAAATCGCTGAAATTTCTTTTGCGATTCCCCAATGAGAAAGGCAGTCATGCGCTCTATCTGGTAAAACTTTTATATCAAAAATAGTATCGTTCCCAACTTTGTCTGTTTCTTCAACCTCAAAAGAATGAAAAATAATCCCGTCAGCGATTTTTTCAGGTTCTGGTAATTTCTCTTCAAAATAATTTTGTAACCAATTATAAGATACTTTCATAAATAAAATTAAAAATTAAACTAGACTAAATCTGATTAAATCTTAAATCTCCGTGATAAGCTGGACGAATATCTGGCATGCCGTATTTGATAACCATCAATCTTTCTAATCCTGGGCCGAAAGCAAAACCTTGATATTTTTTAGAATCAATTCCACAAGCTTCTAGAACATTCGGGTGCACCATACCTGCACCGCCCATTTCTAGCCATCTGCCTTTATATTTTAAATCAAATTCAATCGATGGTTCAGTAAACGGAAAGAAACTTGGACGAAATCTCAAGCTTGTATCTTCGCCGAGCATTTTTTTATAAAAATGTGACAAAACACCTTTCAGATTAGCCAAATTTATATCTTCGCCGATTAGCAATCCTTCTATTTGATAAAATTGCATTTCATGAGTAGCGTCAGTTGCTTCGTTTCTAAAACATTTTCCAGGTGCAATAATCGCAAATGGTGGCTTCTTTCCTGACTTTGCAAATTCTTCCATAAATCTTATCTGCACAGAAGAAGTGTGCGTTCTCAAAACTTTGCCATCTTCCCCTTTTATATAAAAAGTGTCTTGCATTTCACGCGCAGGATGATCTTTCGGGACGTTTAGCGCGTCAAAGTTATGAAAAATATCTTCAAGCTCTGGTCCAACTGCAACTGAAAACCCAAGTTCTGTGAAAACTTTTACTGCATTATTTATTATCACCGAAAGCGGATGCTCTCGTCCTTTTTCTAAATTTTTGTCCATCTTTTTATCCTCTTTTTCTAATTAAACAACTTTTTTCGCTTCTAAATTCAAGAGTAACTCTGTGCCCGTATCTGTCTTCCAAATCAATTCTCGTAGAAGAACTGTTTTTAGCAGCTTTAATAATAGCCATGATTTCAGTCTTAGAAATCCTTTCTTTCATATGACTAACATAACTTTTTGCCTCATCGTCTGATTCATTAAAATGCACTTCGCATTCATTAATGATTTCTAATTTTTCTACTTTATTTTCTTCTGACATAATACTTAAAATATATCACAAAAAGTGTATAATTAACAGATGCGAAAAACAATCATTATTTTAATAATTCTGACTGCTATATTTCTATTTTTGGGTATATATTTAGGCTGGCTAGACAATGGGCCTAAATTTTAAAATTTTGCAACAAACAACAAAAGTGTTAGTATCTTAATACCAGTTTAATCTGATAAGTTCTTTGAAACTTTTAGTCTGAAGTTGTATTTTTTATGGTTTTAAGAAAAAATCATTCTTAGGAATCGATTATACTACTTGAAAAAACAACATAAAAATATTAATCAGAAAAGCTTAATCATCAGCGCCAGATGGTGCAAGGAGCCTGTGTCCTAAGTGACAGGCTCTTTTTTTATTTCTAAATTTTATTTATTTCTTTTCTAGATGTTCTTTTACTTCTTTAAACAAACGATTAGCTTTTTGCATTTCTTCATGTGTCGTCCAATCCCTCTCTTTCTGTCTTTCTTGAAATTCTTTTAAAAATTCATCTATTTCTTTTATAAGACTATCTGGCAAATATTTTCCAAGAGTTTTACACGTGCCAAAAAGAATATGAAGAGAAGTAAACCAGCCAGTTCTAACTTTAAATTTTTTATCTTTATCTGTACTATGCCTAACAGCATCTGACTCGTCTTCAGAATAATCTTCTAAAAACAATCTCAATCTTTCAATTAAAATTTTTTTCTTTTCTTCTTCTCCTTTTTCCCACCATCTATTTGTTGTGTTTGGTCCTTCTACCATATAGCTAAGTATACATTATCTACTAATTATTTATAAATTTTAGCTCTTTTACAATATTCACATTCAGTATTTTTTCCATATGGATTATAGTTACAAGGCCTATTTATCCATCCTCCATTTTTTACTAATTCGTCATAATCTTTAATATCTTGCACCAAAGCAACAATTTCTTCCGGAGTAACAAATCTCGGATAAATCGCTTCTTTTTCATTTTTTGCTTCCAAAAATTCAAGTCTTGATTCAGAAACTTTTTTCCTCCATTTTGGACTTTCCTGCAAAAGATAAGAGTACATCGCAAGCTGTCTTAAATAATTACTCATCCTTCCCTCTTCGTCTTTTTTCTCAATATCAGTTTTTTTCTTTACACTTCCTGTTTTAAAATCAGTCACGCGAACATTTTCTGGATCTATATTTTCTATCAAATCTATTTTTCCATAAATATTTAAATGCGGGAAACGATCGTCTCTCACTGACACACTTTGTTCGTTTTGATGATTTTTAATTATTTCCGGCAATCTTTCTTCTACCCATTTTGAAATTATCTTAAATGCCTCTTTTTCATCTTTATGGCCTTTTACTATTTCTTCAATTTGCTTCTTCGTTGGAGTTTTTTGATTTTTCAAAATTTGATCAATAGCCGCATGAATTAAATTCCCGAATTCCAGACTTTCACTTTTAGGTTCTGGTAATTTTAACAAATTTCTAAAATACCATTTCCAAGGACACTCAAAAAAATTATTAAGCAAAGAGACAGAAACCTTCACTTCTTCGTATTCTTTTGCGACAAGTTTCGTCAAATCTGATATCTTAAATTTACTTTCTGTTCCCTGCCTTTCACCCAAATATGCTTTGGGATTATGTTTCAAAATAATAGCTTCTGTCTCTCCTGAATTTTGCTTTTCAAATAAATCTTCCGGCAATTCTCTAATTATATTAGCCAAATCTTGATCTCTACCTGTATAAGAATGTTTTGCATAAGAAATTGCACAAAACCTCTTCGCCCTTGTAATCGCAACATACAGCTGGCGTTTGGCTACTTCTTCGTCTTTTTTTTCAACTTTCTCTGCAATAGTTTCCGGCAAGGCAAAACCGTTCTTTTTTCCAGACATCAAAGAACTTTCATCCATATGCGCAATCCAAACATAATCGAACTCTAAACCTTTAGAAGAATGCAAAGTCAGAACTTTAATTCCCTCTTCTGAATTAAATAAAGCTAACGGCAAATCTTCACCGTAAGATTCTATTCTTTCTAGAAATTCCAAAAATTCAGAGAGTTTTAATTTTGGATTTTTTTCAAGTTGCGAAAGAATCAAATGCACAGCGGTTCTAATTATTTCTATTCTCGCAAGAAGTTCTTCGTGATTTTTTGCTTGATCTAATAGAAGCTCTTCCCCCACCAACTGCACTAAAGTATGCACATCAAGTTTCTGCGCTTGTTGAATCCAATTTTTTATTTTTTCTATCCAAATTTCAGTTTTTTTATTTTCAGGAAACAAAGTGGCTTTTTTGTTTTCCAAAAGTGAAACAAGCGAGAAATTTTTCATTTCACTTTCTTTTATAAATTTATGCGCATCAAGTGGCTCGATCCCAGAATTTTTATCAAAAAATGATTCAGCCAAAGCAACTTCATCATATGGATTTGAGATTATTTTTAGCACGCGAATCAAAGATAAAGCATCTTCTGACTCAAAAAATTGCAAAGTATCATAAGAAGCGACTGGCAACCCCATATCACGTAAAATAGCTACTGTGCTTCGAATTTGCTTGTTTTTAGGCACCAAAATAGCACAATCATTAATATCCAAACCTTCTGCTGCTTTATTTTTTATATCCAGAGCACACGAAATTATTTCGTCTATTGGATAATCACATTCAATTAATTTTAACGGATGCGACTCTTTGTGATGACTCACCAATTTTTCTTTTGTAATTTTGCTTTCCAGCAAAGTATGCGCCGAATCAAGAATTTTTTGAGTAGACCTGTAATTGTCTATTAGAGTTATAAGTTTCGCTTTTCCAAAATTATTTTTAAATCCTTCAAAATAAGAAAAAGAAGCACCGCCAAAACCATAAATCAACTGTCTGTCATCTCCCACCACAAAAATATTTGGCTTTTCTTCCTCGCCCCAAACTTTTTGCAAAAATTCATTTTGCAAACCACTAGAATCTTGATGCTCGTCTATTAACACATATAAATATCTTTCTTTGATTTCTGATTTCACATCTTCTGAATTTTCAACAAGCTCGATTAATTTTTCTAAAACATCATCATAGTCAAAAACATTTCGTTCTTTTTTTAAATTTTCATAAATCTCAAAAAATTTAACAACTTCTTTTGTCCTTTCTAAGCTCTCAATTTTTTTCAAAACTTCTTTCTTGAGTTGCCCTTTACTTTCTCCTCTTGTAGAAATACTATCTTCGCTTTCTTTCAAATCAGAAATATTATTTTCTATTTCAGTCAAAAAATATAGAGCTGTAATTCTTTCTCTCTTTAATAAAGAAATAACTGATTTTAAATCTCTAAAATATCTAGCCGAGTCAGAACGTGGGCGCAAATAGTCCCAATCGTAATTATTTAAAATTTCATCACACAGAGAAATTATTTCAGTATCTTCAATTATTTTTGGTACCGTTTCCAAATTAAGCATTTCGTAAAACTCTTCGATTATTTTCATTCCAAAACTGTGAAAAGTGAAAATATTAACCTTTGAACTTGCGCTGCCAATATATTTAAAAAGCCTCTGCCTCATGGCAGAAACTCCAGAATTTGTGAAAGTTAAACATAAAACGCCATCTGCCTGCGTATCGATCTCTTTTAAAATATTCCCTATTCTAAGAGCCAAAACTTGCGTTTTCCCCGTCCCTGGACCAGCAACCACCATCACGGGACCTTCTATTGAATCTACCGCATCTTTTTGAGCTTTATTAAGCTTTTTGTATTCTTCTTCAAATAAAGTTGGCATGCTTCTATTATACTCTATTTATAAACCAAATAAAAAAACCTTCTTAAAAAGAAGGTTTTTAAAAACTTTAATTAAACTTTAAATTCCAATTACTAAACTGTCGGGGCCACAAATTTTTCGATCTTTGCTCTTTCATTAACAAGTCCAGAAAGTTCTGAAGCAAGCTGATCTGCTTCTTCTGTTGTCTTGCCAATAACAACAAAAACAAAAGGGTTATCAGCGTCGATCTTATTACCAAATCCATGGTCGCCAGTTGCAATACTGAAAGCGATCTTTGCTTCCTCAATCGAGGCAGAATCTTTTTGAATTCCACGGCTGATAATAAAACCAGCGGGTAATTCTTTTACATTCTGATAATTGAACCGACCTGTGCCATCATAATACGCAATACGGGCAACATGAAATTCCTTCGGGCGATTCATTTGTTCAGCACTAATGTGTTCATGAGGAAGACCAAGTCTTGTTGCAATTTCCTGGGCAAATTTTTTACCACACGCATCAGCCTCAGAAACGTCAATTCCATTGGCTTTGGCATAAAGAGCCGCTGCGCCACAACCATCATGACTCGTAATTTTTTTAACTCCGGCTGCTTTTAATTCAGCGATAATTTCATCTTTTTCCCTTAAAATTCCGCTTCCTGCATAGTGAAAACCACCCGGGGTTCCCTCATCCATGCAACGAACGCAGCAATCATGCTGCTCAAATGCTTTATTTATATTACCAATTTCATTGGCAAAACCAGCAAAACCTTTTTCGTAGATTTTTTCCATTACAGGCTGTTGTTCCAAGAACAATTCAGCTTTTTTGTGTTCATGATTTTTGTGTTCTTCCATCGTATGTTCCATAACGTTATATAATTTTAATTTACAATAATTTAATTTATCTAATAAAAGATACTATACCACAAGTTGCAAAAAATCAAATATTATTTAATTTGATGTGCACTTTAGATTTCCAAAAGAAATAGCCAATAATTACAAAAGTAGCAACTGGTGAAAGCCATTCAGGAATACTAAAGCCGAAACCATGCAGAATCATAATTACTCCAAGCACCAAAATCGAATACATGGCACCGTTTTTGAGATAAATATATCTTTTTATTCTCTCTATATTGCGCAAAGTTAACTCTCGAACAAGAAGCGCACCCAGCCCGTTTCCTATTAAAATTAGCGGCACAGAAAGTGTAAACGCAAAAGCCCCGAGTACGCCATCAATAGAGAAAGTCATATCTATAATTTCAAGAAATAGTAATTTACTTATATCTGACTGCACTCCGCCCAATAATTTCTTTTCTTGTTGTTCTGCATTCTGTTTAAATCCGTGCGTTATGAAAAATAAAGAAGAACCAACAACTGCGCCAAAGCCCATCAAATTACTCTGTTTCAGAGCAAACCAAGTAATTACAGCAAGTAAAATAGAAACCGCTGCATAAAACCAAACACCTTTAGACATAAAGAATTTTTCAGTTCTAGGAAGCCCAACATTTTTTTCCTCCAAAAACAACCAATGCAAAAACAAAAACAACAAAAAGACTCCGCCCGCGGTCAATAGAATTGGCGCAGATTGTTCAATAGAACCTTGCACCATTGGATCGCTAGACCAAGCAGCGGAAAGAACTTGTCCTATAGAAAGAGAAGGATTGAATGCCCAGATTATAATAAACGGCAAAACACCACGAACAACAAAAACTGCAATAATCATTCCCCATGTCAAAAACCAACGACGCGCTTTTTTACTCATTCCAGACAAAACCTCTGCATTAATAATCGCATTATCTACTGATGAGATAGTCTCAAAAAGTGAAAGTCCTATAACGATAAAAATTGCTGACAACATAATATTTTAAAATTAAAAGAAAATAAATTTATTAATAGCACTTCTGTAAACTCTAAACGGCTTTGGCCCGACATACGCTTTGCTATTTATAAATACAGTTGGTGTTCCAAAAATTCCAGTTTTAGTTAATTCTGATATTTCTTTCTGCACGGCTTCTTTTGCTTTTAATTTAATTAAATCTTTTTGTACTTTCTGTGCATCTATATTAAGATTTGTCAGAATAGAATTTATATTATTTTGATCTGTAACATAACTAACATCAGCTGTAAATAAATAATCATTCAATTCCCAGAATTTCTGATCACCATAATCTTTCCTCACTACGTAGCCAATTTCAGAAAGAAATTCTGTTTTGCCTTTTACTGGAAAATGCGCAAATATATAATTTGCATTTTTATTTTTCACCAATTTTTTTATTTCTGGATATGCTTTTCTTGAATAATCACAAGCGTAACAACCTATGAAGACAACAGTATTTTCTGAATCAGTTTTTATACTTGGAAAAATAGAAAGATCTGTGTGTTCTAAAGTTAAATTACTTTCAGTATTCTGCACTACACCACAAGTAGCACTAGAAGCATCCGGCGCTGTAATTTTATTATTTTCCCCACTTGGATCAAAAGCGCAGAAACCACTAGAATTCAGACCATTGCAAGATCCATAAACATAAAAATTATATCCACCACGCAAAACCCAAACCATACTTCCCGCCATCAAAATAAAAAATATCCAAGACAATAATTCATAATGCTTGTTGACTATTTTTGTTAACAAAACAGATCTATTTATTAATTTAGACAAAATTTTATCTTTTATTTTATCTTTGAAATTAGAATTGCACGGCCTGAAAGTTACTCTTCTGAAAACGCAACTAAGCGCCTCTTTTGCAAGCGCTCTGTGAGATGCACTAAATATTCCCATTATTCCAAATACTATTAAAGCTATAAGACAAGGCATAAATTTATTTTATATAATCTGCATTATTTTTTTAATATTCTCAACTAATAATTCTGCTTCTTCTTTTGTATTAAAAATACTAAAAGATATTCTAGCAGAATTTCTTATTTTTTTCGCGTTAAACCAAGAATGTACGCAATGCTGCCCTGCTCTAATCGCAATATTCGCCATGCCATCTAGCATATTGGCAAACTTGTGCATATCTGTATTTTCTATATAAAAATTCACAATACTGCCACGCAGTGCCGAATCTTTCGGGCCGATTATTTTAATTTCTGGATATTTAGCAAGTTCTTCTGAAATATAAGTATTTAGCTCTAATTCGTGTTGTTTTATATATTTGAAACCGATTTCTTTTTTTGCATATTTTAAAGCTTCTATAAGTCCAATTATTCCAGCATAATCTTGCAATCCAGCTTCGAATCTATCTGGCACTGGTAAAAATTTGTAACTATCATAAGTTGAAAACTCTACGGTATCACCACCAACAATAAAAGCATTTAACTTTTCTAACAAATTTAATTTGCCATAAAAAATTCCAGTACCAGTCGGGCCGAAAACTTTGTGCCCAGAAAAAGACAAAAAATCTACATCTAAATCTCGCACATCTATTTCTTCATGTGCAGCACTCTGTGAAGCATCTAGGCAAACCAGTGCGCCAGCCTTGTGTGCTATTTTTATAATTTCTTTCACCGGATTTGTGACGCCATCTAGATTTGAAGTATGCACAATAGATACTAGTTTCACTCCTTTCACTAATTCAGAAAATTTATCTAAATCAAAAGTATTATCTTCTTTTGATTCACAAATTCTTACTTCTATGCCAATCTTGTCTCTCAAATAAAGCCACGGGATCAAATTAGAATTGTGCTCTTTGTCTGAAAGCAAAACCACATCGCCTTTTTTGAAATCAAAACTATTTGCTAACAAATTTATGCCTTCAGTAGTATTTCTTGTAAAAAGAATTTCATTTTCACTTTTTGCATTTATAAAGTCAGCAACATTTTTTCTCGCTTCTTTAACTTTTTTAGTAACAATACTTGAATTTTTGTGTGCACTTCGCCCTGCACAAGCTGGATACTTTCTATAATATTCATCTATCGCGTCTATCACGCAATCCGGCTTCAAGCTCATACAAGCGCTATCAAAATACACAACAGACTGCTTGGCGTCTGCTTGATTCAAAACACTAAAATCTTTCCTGATTTCTTCTACTTTTTTCATAAATATGCTAATAGATTATAGCATAAAATTTCCAACTTTTGTTCTTTTGATTTTATAAGCCAAAGCTGGAATTTGCGCTTTATTTCCAAGACTATTTGCAATACTTCTGACATAAGTGCCACTACTACATTTTATCTTAAAACTAGCAATAAAATATCTCTCTTTTTTATTAACCTCTTTCTGCCAAATTTTTAATATTTCTTCTTGTCTAAAGTCGCCAGAAACTTTTTTCACTCTTTTTTGAATTTCAACTAAAAGTTTACTGCCAGATTTTTTTTTAATTTTTAATAATTTTAATTCTTGCACTGATACTTCCCTTTTGGGCACTTCTACTTCTTCATTCATTCTGGCATAAGTAAAAAGCTGCCGGCCGTTCACAGTCTTAGAAGAGTAAACAGGATATTCTTGCGTAAAATTTCCTGTAAAAAATTTTAGACTATTCTGAATTATTTTTTCTAAATCTTTTTTATTTTTTAAAAAATTTTTATTTTCTAAAACTTTTCCTAAAATATCATAAGCGTCTGTTCTGAAACCAAAAAGAATCTCAAATTTATATTCTTTATTTAAATTCAAATATTCTTCTTTCTTTTTTATTTCTTCATCTACTAAAATAACCAAAACTCCACTAGCCATCGGATCAAGTCTGCCGGCATAAGTCATGCTAGAATTTTTATACTTTTTGTGTCTCAAGCGAAAATTCTCCAATGTTTCCAATGGAGTTTTTCCTTCTTTTTTATTTAAAACAAGAAACTTTTTCACAAAATATTTTCAGAATATTATTCAAAAGCAATACCGAGTTTCGCTTTAATTTTTTTTACAAGATCATCAAGTCTTATATCTGTTTTAACAAAATAATCAAAAACTTCATTTTCTATTACTTCAGATAAAGTTTGCACATCTGAAAGATTTGTTAAAATAATAACTTTTGCTGTTTTTCCCCAATCATCTTCTCTTAGTTTTTTAAGCATTTCCAGACCACTTATTTTAGGCAACAATAAATCCAAAATTATTAAGTCAGGATGCTTTTGTAAGGCAAGGCTCAAACTTTCTTCTCCGTCATAGGCACTTAAAACAGAAAAACCTTCGCTGTTTAATTTATCTGAAAGAACTCTTACAAGAGGAGCTTGGTCTTCTGCTATTAAAATAGATTTTTTGTTATCCATAATTTTATAATTTACATTCTTTTGCTGTTAAACTTTTCACAATTTCACAAACTATGTCATCAATGCGACAGTTTGATTTAACAAAATATTCTTTTATACCCAAACTCATATAAGTATCAACTTTGTCTGAGGTAACTGTGTTAGAAACGACAAAAACCGGGATATTTCTACATTTATTATTATCTTCTTGTTTACACCAAATAATGAAGTCCAAACCATTTTTTTGCCAAGTAAATAATGGTCAAGCCAAACTCCATCTATTCTGTCCAAATCTTGCACATAATTTATAGCTTGCTCTATCGTTCTTGCTGTCACAACATCAAAATTATTTTTTTCTAATTTAATTTTGATTGCCTGCAATAACGGCATTTCATCTTCTACCACCAAAATAACTGGTTTAGTATTCATATATTTCTAAATTATATTTTATAAATTACTAATCGTCAAAACTAATCTAATTTTCTTGTCCCTTCTTTTTTTGTCATCCCACTAATTGGAAAAGTAACGTAAAAAGCAGACCCCTTCCCTTCTACTGAGTCGAACCAAATATCACCTCCGGATTTATCTATTATTGATTTAACTATATATAAACCGAGACCTGTTCCTTCTGATTCAGTAGCTCTGGCGTTATCAGCTCTGAATAACTTTTCAAAAATCTTTTCTTTTTGATCCTCTGGAACACCCATACCAGAATCAGTAACAGAAATTGTAATATTATCTTTTGCCATTTTTTTACCGCCGAAATCTTGATCTTTCAATGTTACTGAAACATTTAAATTAACATTTCCATTTTCTGGGGTATATTTTACCGAGTTAGACAACAAATTCTGAAAAATTATTCTCAACAAATTTTTGTCTGCTTGAAACGCGGGTAAATTTTCTGAATAATTTTCTTTTATTATTAATTTCTTTTCTAATATTTTAGGTTTAAGTTCTAATAGAACATCTTTTGCCATTTCTACAAGATTGATTGGAGTGGGTTCAATGGCAAAAGTTCCAAGATCTAATCTAGAAACATTCAACAAAGCATTGACCAAAGCAACCATACGCTGATTACCTTGATAAACTTCTTTCATATATCTTTCTTGGTCCTCATTTAATTTTCCAGCATCACCACCAAGCAGCATTTCACTATACCAATTTATTGCAGAAAGAGGTGTACGAAGTTGGTGAGAGGCCAAAGAAACGAATTCTGTTTTTGCTTTATCGATTTCTTTTTCTTTTGTAATATCAAGCGCAATCACAGAAATACCAGTAATTTTTCCACTTGTCGGATCTTTAATCGGTGAAACAGAAGCCGAAATATCAACTAAAGTTCCATCTTTTTTCCTTCTTTTTGTCTGATAATGGTCTACTTTTTCTCCAGCAATAATTTTTTCTTTTATTTTTTCATAATCTTCTTGTACGTCCTCTGGAATAATCATTCTAATTGGTTTTCCTATCATTTCTTCTGCTTTATATTGATACAAATCCTCTGCTCCTTGGTTCCAACTCAAAATCAATCCATCTAAGCTTTGCCCAATTATTGGTTCATCAGCATCTCTTACAATGTTAGATAATTCTTCAGACTTAATTTTTTCTTTTTGTACATCTTCTAAGATATTAACAATAGCCATCTTCTGTTTTTCTACTTCTTGTGATTTATTTTCTATTTCGAGAGTTCTTTCCTTTACTTTCTCATCCAAATTTTTATATAAATCTTCTAAAGAATCAGCCATTTTATCAAAAACAAGCGCTAACTCTCCAAATTCATCTTTGTTCTTTAGATTCATTCTTTTTGTAAAATCTCCTCTACTAATAGACTCTGAAACGTCTTTAAATTTTTTAATTGGTCTCAAAGAAAAAACAATTAAACGATATATCAAAAAGAAAAATAAAAGATTTCCCAAAGCGGCAATCAAAATTATAATAATTAAAGTTGAATAAATTATATTTTCTATACTTTCTAATCCAATTTCCGTCACTAAATAAAAAGGCAGATCGTCTATTCTTGTAACAATAAGAACTTCCTGGGACTTATCAACTGAATCATACAACTTAAATGATTCTGTCTGCTTATAGTTCTCAACAATTTTTTGAATTTCATTATATTGAAGCGGAGATATTTCTCTTTTTAAAAATTTGTCAGTCTGATTTATTAATTCTTTTTTTTCAAAAGATAAAGTACCCAAGCTCTTTAAAAATCTTTCTGGTTTATTTGAAGCAATAACAACTCCATATTCATCCACCATCATTAAAGAACTTTCTTTTGCGACTTCACTCTCGGTGATCGCATTTTCAATTTCTTGATTATCAACTTTAACAACCAAAACCCCTATTATTTTTCCATCTTTATCGTCTATAACTGGATATGAGAAATAATAACCAAAAGTACCAGTTGTCACACCCATCAAAGCATCAACTTTTGGCCTGCCTTCCATTGCTTCTTTAAAATAACTACGATAACTATAATTCTGCCCGACAAGACGACTATCAGTAGAAATAAGCCCGGTACCATCAGTATCTAGCAAATATATAGCTAAAATATGACTATCCTCTTTCACATAATCAGAAAAAATACCCAAAAGTTCGGTTCTCCTAGCTTCCGTTCGATCATTTAAAAATTCTTTCACTCTGGTTCTCGTTCCGAGCATTTTTGCAAAAATTTTATCTTTCTCAAAAATTTTTGTACTTTCATGGGTTTGTTCTACCGTCAACCATGTAATTTCCTGAACAGATCTATCAACCCATTTATTTTCAAGATAATAAAAAACAACAATAGCTGAAACACTAAAGATAGAAACACCAAAAATTATTAAAGCTAAAGTTATTCTCTTTTTTACGGAAAATTTCTTCATATTTCTACATTATTATCTTTTAATTTAGAGATTTCTTTTTTCAAATTTATCATTTCTATCTCTCTTCCTACCATCAATTTATTTAACTTTTCTAGTTCTTGATTATTTTTTATTAATTTTTCTTCTATAGCTCTTTTACTTGTAACATCTTGCCCAGAAGCAATAATTTGATTTATTCTTCCATTTTCATAAACAACATTATAATTCCAAAGAACAGTCCTTCTATCCCCTTTTAATGTTACAATATCATTTTCTATTGGCTTCGGTTCTCCCAAAGGGACATTCTCATCAAAAATATCTTTTAATAAAAGTTTTATATTTTCTCTCAAATTCTCTGGGATAAAATCATTAATCCAGTTTTTTCCAATAATTTCACTTCTATCACCACTCAAAAAATTGCAGCCAAACTGATTGACCATTATTACTTTACCAGATGAATCAAGCCCAATAATCAAAGATGGCGTTAAGTCTAGAAATTTTTGAACTTTTTCTTTTTCTGTTTTTATTTTATTCTTATAAATCTGTTGGCTAAACAAATAAAAGAACAAAAAGAATACTAACAACAAAACAAATGCGGATATAACAAAAACTAATATCTGCGTATTTTCTATTTTAGAATTAAAATCATTCAAATTAGTATCAACTCCCAACAAAGCTATCACTTTATTCTGATTTACATCAATTATAGGCACGGAAACAGAAATAAAAGTCCCCCATTTGTCAGTATACGGCTCAGAAACTATTTCCTTTCTCTCATTTAACGTTGCAGAAAAATCTCCAGATTCATCAATATAAATTTCTCCCGGTGTAGCAGTTGGCTCTGCTCCTTCTAAGTTTTCAAATCTAGAAGGTTGCGAATCTAAATGAAAAAATAAATTGCCACTTTCATCTTGACTTATGATATAAATATATCTCACCGCTTGATTAATATTTCCAACTTTTATCATTCTGTTTTTTAAATCTAAATATTGTGGATTTTCTAAATCAGCAGCAGTACCAGTTAAACTATTAATATCTTGCGGATCTATCGTAGCACCGATAACTCTAGCAAAATCCAACAACTCATTTTTTAATTTATTTTCTGTATTTTTTGTGAAAAACAAAAATGCATAATAAGCTAAAACAAATAAAACACAAAAAACAATAACAGCAAAGATTATTTTTCGTAAACCATTATTCTTTTTTATAAAATTTTCCATTTTTAAAAAAATCAGACCCCTAATACACTATTCACTTTTTGGACTACATCAGCTATTGGCGTGTTAGCTTTCTCTAAAAAAAATTCTACCCCAAAATCTCGTGCTTTCTTTTTGTCTTCATCTTGAACCAAATTTGAAAGTACAATCACTTTTGTATTTATTCCTTGTTTCTTCATTTCTTCAAGCACAGTGAATCCGCCTGCTTTCGGCATAATTAAATCCAATAATAAAACGTCATAATATTCTTTTTTGAGTTCTTCTAATACCGCTTTTCCATCGGCAACATTTTTTACAAAAAAACCAGCATGACCCAACTTGAGAGCCAGTGCTTGAGCTAATGGCTTCTCATCTTCAGCCACTAAGATCTTTTTAGGATTATTTAACCCTTGTTCCATTATATAAATAATAACATAAAACAGACGATAAAATATAGTTATCCACAATAATTTTGCGGTGTGTATTGGACGAAGTTCGAATGTATTTCGGACAAAATCCGCAGGATTTTGACGAATGATACTTGCGCCTCGCACGCTCCCTTCGGTCGCGATCCCAAAACCAAAATTTTCCTTACAATTCCTCTTTCGGCGGGGGGTGTGGGGGGAGCCGGCAAAAAATGGAAAGGAAAATTTTTGGTTTTGGTTCCGACGCTTCATTCCTCCAGAAAGGACTTGTATTTATATTTTAGCATTGTGGCGATATTTTGTCCGTCCTTTCCTCCGTCATTCGCGTCGGTGCGAGGCGCTCCCGTATCCGCGTTTTGTGGTAGTTCTATCGTCCTCTCACACTTCACAATCACCTCACATAGGCCGTTCGCATTCGCTCACGATGCCTGCTCGGTGCTTGCTTCGTGTTCGCTCCGTGACTTCGTTTAAGCCTGTGGTAACTCTAAAAAGCGGATTGTGCTGAGGCACAAGCAAGTTTATATGTGCTTGCCCCACCCGCCCACGTGCGCGCACAGAAAACCACTCGCTAACGCGAGTGGCTCCCTTGTGATCATTTAATCTTTAAGAACAAATCGGTAATACCTTTGAGTAAATTTTCATCCGGCACTAAATCTTTAAGCTCTTTTGCAAATGACAAGAAACTTTCCGTTTCTTTTTCATTACTAGCATTCAATAATTCTATTTTTTCTTTCTCTTTCTTTACCTTTTTCCAATCAATAGATTTCTCGTAAGGTTCAGTATAAAGTTTCTCAATGGTTTTCCTTATGAAGGTCGTAGTCTCACCGTCTGACCCCTTTTCTTTAATTTTTTGAATTAGGAAATCTGCGTGGTTGCGCATGACTTCGGCTACAGTTGCCTTGAATGAATATTTTTCCTCTAAATCCCGCTCAGTACCATATCGTCTAATTGCAAAAGTAATCAAAAAGAGTAGTGGCGAAGTAAGCGTTAAGCGATAGAACAGAGATTCCCATTTAGGAATTTCACCTCCATTATGCAAAAGAATTTCCTTTACATCAAAAATAAAATAGAGAAGGATAGAAAGAGCAACAATACCCAACGAGAAAATCGCTAACCAAATATAGCTATTCCTGCGTAGTAATTTAGCCCTATTTTGAAACGAATTAGCAAAACCCGTGTCTGTAATGAGGTCTGCTATTTTTTCAACCTCGGATCGTTTTTCTGTCGCGATATCAAGATTCTTTTGTATGTCATCTCGCAGTTGTTCTGATTTTTTCTTATTCCCTTCGATCTCAGAAAGGTGTTTCTGTGATTGATCACGAAAAGACTGAATTTCTGTAGCAACAGCAGTTGCTTTTTTCTGCAAATCTTGAACTTGCGCAAGAACTGCTCCCAAGCCGGTATTCTGGTCAGTAATTTTTGCATTAACCGCGACAAATTCATTGTAGGCATTTTGAATTTGTGTGATTTTTTCTTGAACTTGCCCCAGTAATTCATTAATTTTCCCTAACTGTTGCGTCGCGGTTGTTTTGGCTGTTTCAATATCTGTTCGCAGGTTATTAGCTGTCAGAACAAGTGACTCTATTTCTCCCTCTCTACCCTCGATTTTTCCTTTTATGTTTTCAAATTTACGCAAACCTTCATCAATCTGAGTAATACTGGATTGTGCTTTTTCAAGATTGCTTTTTATTTCTGCAACAAAAGTTGCGGAATCATTCTTTGCGTTCTCAATAGTCCCAAGTCGCTCCCGGGCATCGTTTGAGATTTTTTCGATCTCATTCTGTTTTGGTACAAGGGTTGCTTGTGTAGCTTCAAATTTAATTTGAAGTGCTGAAATTTTCTCCAAAATATCTTTGGCTTTGTTGTATTGGCTCTTGATGTTCCTTAATTCTTCAGGACTCAAGTTAAAATTGTCGTTTTCGTCTGGCATAAATTAATTGTGGATAACCGGGGACTTGTTTAGGTTATCTTTAGGTATTATAATCTAACTATGAAAAAGAAGTCAAGCGTTGGAATAGGTAAACCGACAAAGCGGGAAGCTGAAATCCTACAATTCGCACGAGAGTATCGTCAAGAAAATGGATTCTCCCCCTCACTGGTTGAGATTGCTAAACATTTTAAGCGTTCCGTGCCCACAATTCATCAACATGTCTATTCTTTGCGAAGCAAGAACCTTCTTTTGATAGATAAGGGCAAAAAGCGTTCAATCAATGCTTTACATAATCACAGGGTTTCGGAAGTAATGATACCTCTAATGGGAATTATTTCTGCCGGTGGTCCAATTGAGGCCATCCGCGATCCAAAACCAGTAGAAGTTCCGCGAAGTATGCTTTCCCCCGGACATGACTACTACGCACTAAAGGTTTCCGGGCTGAGCATGATTGAGGAAGGAATATCAGATGGAGACGTTGTGATTGTAAGAGATCAACCAACAGTAGATGACGGAGAAAAAGCAGTCGCGTATATGCCAGATAGAAACGAAGTAACGCTCAAAAAAATATACAGAGAAAAAGGTCGGATAAAACTTGTTCCAGCAAATCAAACCATGAAGCCGTTTTATGAATCAAACGTGGTCATTCAAGGAAAGGTCGTAGGAGTATTAAGAAAAGAATTTTAAAATAAACTTATGTCATTAGTAACAATACACGAAGCATCAAAATGGGCGACGGACTATCTTGAAAAAGAGGTATCGCCAACAAATATTTCTTACCTTGTTCAATATGGTAAGGTTAAGAAACTTGGAGAAAATGGGTCAACCCTTGTTGATTTGAATGATTTGAAAAAGTATTACGAATCATGGAAAGGTAAACGAGAGATTGATTGGAAAAAACAACTTGGTGATGATTTAAACTGGGCGTTGTCTTTTGATAATCTCAGGGAAAAAGATACGACGAAGCATGTTCATAGATTACATCCATACAAAGGAAAATATATTCCGCAACTTGTTGAATATTTTATTGATTCCCACATTGATGATTTTAAAAAAGAAGTTTATTTTAAAACCGGTGATATAGTCCTCGATCCTTTTCTGGGTTCAGGAACAACAATTATTCAATCACTAGAAATGGGTATCCATTCCGTGGGTATTGATGTGTCTGAGTTTAATTGCATGATTGCGAGTTGCAAGGCAACAAACTATGATCACGACTATTTGCAGAAAGCAATTAAAAAAATGCTCTCCGCAATAGATACTTTTGAGCATGATAATAGAATCCAAGAATTTGAAACAGAGTTGTTGGCAGAATTGGCAAAGTTTAATAACAAACATTTTCCCGGCTCAGATTTCAAATATAAAATAAATCAGGGAAATTTTGATGAAAAAAAGTTTTCTTCAGAAAAAGAAAGGGAGTTTTTGCCTACATATCAGAAATTACTCAAAAAATATTCAATAAAACTGAAACAAGACAAAACTGAGTCATTTTTAGATACTTGGTTTATGGATAATGTGAGAAAAGAAATTGATCATGTTTTTAACACTATAAAACAAGAGAAGGATACAAAAACAAAAAAGATTCTCGCTCTAATTTTGAGCCGAACAATTAGATCGTGTCGAGCTACAACACACAGCGATCTTGCTACCCTAAAAGAACCTCAACTAACAACATATTATTGCTATAAGCACAAAAAGATTTGCAAACCGTTGTTTTCTATAAAAACAATGCTTAATCGTTACGCTTACGATACTGTTTCAAGGATCAAGGAATTTGAAAGGTTGCGAAAACCAGTTCATTATTCTGCTATTGCTGGTGATTCAAGAGTTGTGGATATTTTTGAAAAAGTTGAAAAGCAAAACCCAGAGTTCGCAAAAATTCTTAAAAAACAAAAAATTTCAGGTATTTTCTGCTCGCCTCCATATGTTGGACAGATTGATTATCACGAACAACACGCCTACGCCTATGACTTGTTAGGATTTAAGAGAAAAGATGATCTAGAAATTGGCCCACTTTACAAAGGACAAGGACAAGAGGCACGCAGATCATACGCACAAGGAATAGCCGATGTGCTAAATAACTGTAAGAAATATCTAAAAGATGATTACGATATTTTCCTTGTGGCAAACGATAAATATAATCTTTATCCAGAAATTGCTGAAAAATCTGGAATGAAGATTGTTAATCAATTTAAAAGACCTGTTTTGAATCGAACAGAACGGGACAGGAATCCATATTCCGAAATAATTTTTCATTTTAAATCAATATAATTTTATGGCACTATCAAAAGAACAAGTTAAAAATGTCGAGGATGTACTAAAAGCAAGTCTCAGAAACAAATTCCAAAATTACAAACCGGAACCGGCTTCGATGCCATTCCATACTCGTCTTTTGGGTAAGGATAGATTGGCACTTTATTCATTTATCCATTCTCTCAATACTAATTTTGGAACAAGTATTTTTGAACCGGTCGGCTTAGCTTTGGCGCAAAAGAATTTCAAAATGGCTACATGCCAAGCTACTGCCGGAGATCGTATAAGCACCGGCGCACAAGCAGAAATACAAAAAATTATTGATGGACTAACGACGGCAACATCATCACCAAACAAAAAAGAGGAAATTGAACGAATAAGAAAAGTTTGTCAGTCTGGTGAGATGATAAAAGCAAAACCTACCAAAGTAGATTTAATGTTTGAATCAAAAGACGGCGGTTATTATTTATTTGATATAAAAACAGCAAAACCTAATGCTGGAGGATTTAAGGAATTTAAACGAACACTACTTGAATGGGTCGCTGTGACTTTGGCGAACAATCCAAAAGCCGATATAAACACATTTATCGCAATTCCATATAATCCTTACGAACCAGAGCCTTACACACGATGGACAATGCGTGGAATGCTTGATTTGGATAATGAGCTTAAAGTAGCTGATGAATTTTGGGATTTTCTTGGTGGTAAAGGCACATACAAAGATTTACTAGATTGTTTTGAACGAGTTGGAATTGAACTTCGTGGCGAAATAGATGACTACTTTAAGCGCTTCAATAAAAAATAAGCGTCGGAACCAAAACCAAAAATTTTCCTTTCCATTTTTTGCCGGCTCCCCCCACACCCCCCGCCGAAAGAGGAATTGTAAGGAAAATTTTGGTTTTGGGATCGCGACCGAAGGGAGCGTGCGAGGCGCAAGTATCATTCGTCAAAATCCTGCGGATTTTGTCCGAAATACATTCGAACTTCGTCCAATACACACCGCCAAAATTGGAAATCGGAATCGGAAGCCGAAATGGGGTCGGCGCGAAGCGCCGACACAAACGCATTCCCGCCAAAAATTCCCGAATCCAAAAGGTTTTTCCACGCTCCGCGTGGCTCTCTCGTTTGCCAATACAATTTTATGAATAATCAAACCAAAAAGTTTTTCATATATACTCGCAAGTCTACGGATGACAAAGACAGACAAGTCCGCAGTATTGCAGACCAACTTTCTGAATTGAAAGAATTAGCAAGGAAAGAAGATTTAGATGTTGTTGATGTCTTTGTCGAAAAGCAGACCGCCAAAATACCAGGTCGCCCAGTGTTTGGTGAGATGTTGGAGCGAATGGAGAAAGGCGAAGCCACTGGTATTTTGGCGTGGCATCCCGATAGACTTGCTCGCAACTCGATAGACGGAGGAAAAGTCATCTACCTCGTTGACACCGGTGTCATTTCAGAAATGAAATTCCCAACTTTTTGGTTTGATCCGACACCGCAAGGCAAGTTTATGCTTTCAATCGCTTTTTCGCAGTCCAAGTATTATGTGGACAATTTGAGCGAAAATATTAAGCGTGGACATAGAAACAAAGTGAAAGAAGGAATATGGCCTCAAATGTCGCCGCTAGGATATATAAACGAGGGCGGGAAAATTGTCGTTGATGAAAATATCGCACCTTTAATCAAGAAAACATTTGAGGCATATTCGTCTGGGTCTTTCACTTTGCGACAACTTCGCGACAAATTTAATGAACTTGGATTGAAGCGAAAAAGCGGAAAGGAACTTGCGGTGTCGAATTATCAAAAACTTTTGAAAAACCCAATTTACACAGGTTTGATGTTGTATAACGGCGAGATACACGAAGGTAAGCACGAACCGATTATTACAAAGAAACTTTTTGATTCCGTTCAAGAAGTGATGATGAGAAAATCTAAACCGAAGTCGCGAGGATTGAAACCATTTTTGTACAGAGGATTTTTCCGTTGCGGAGAATGTAGTTGCTTCATTACCACCGAAACACAGAAGGGTCATAATTATTTGCGATGTACCAAACGGAAAAATCCTTGTTCACAAAAATATACTCGTGAGGAAACCATCACTTCTGAAATTCAAAAGGAAATCAAAAAAGTTTCTTTGCCAGACGATTGGGCTTCTTGGATGTTAGTGGAAAATAGAAAAGATATATTGAGTGAAGCCCAATTGTCTACGCTTTTTGCAGACAACACAAAAGCCGATATTTCTCTTTTGGATTCTAAAATTGAGAAGCTGATGAACGCATATTTAGAGAACGCACTTTCGCTAGACGAGTATCGAGATATGAAAAACAAACTTGTGAACGAAAAACAGCTTCTCAAAGAGAAATTATCGGCTTTTGAGAAAAAAGCGAATAATCGGTTCGAACTTACCGAAAAGTTTTTGAAATACAATGTGGAATTGGCAAACGAGTGTACAAATGAAGAAAAACTTCATTTGTACAAAAAAGTCGGTTCGAACTTTCAAATTAAGGATCGAACCGTACTTTTTGAGCCACGCGGAGCGTGGAAAAACCTTTTGGATTCGGGAATTTTTGGCGGGAATGCGTTTGTGTCGGCGCTTCGCGCCGACCCCATTTCGGCTTCCGATTCCGATTTCCAATTTTGGCGGAGGCGGAGGGATTCGAACCCTCGATGCCCTTTCAGACATACAGACTTTCCAGGTCTGCGCACTAGACCGCTATGCGACGCCTCCAAAATTTCTTATTAAATTATACTTTTTTGTATGCCAAAAAAGTCTTTTTTAGTTTAAATGATTCTTTAGAAAAAATCCACTTATTTAAAGCAGGGCTAACAGTCAAAGCAAAACCAATATTTCCCGCTAGATGCAAAATAGTGAAAGGTATTTGTAATGCTAAAGCAGTTAGAATAGTCTGGCCAAAAATAGGCGCGACCAAAACACCAGTTATTAAGTCATAAAAAATGGTTGAAACTATCGCAAATACTGCAAAATTCAAAACAGAAGTTTTATATTTTTTAAAATAAAAAGTAGCTACTACTCCGATCAAACCATAAGTAATTCCGGTAATCCAAGTCCATGAACCAAAATGAGTTACAGCATCGTAAAGGAAAATACTCAAAAATCCAAAAAGAAAACTCAAAACCGCGCCGTATTTCTTGCTTACAGGCATCACAGAAGCCATAATTGGCTCTAAATTTGGAGCTCTAAACGGAACCAATCTGAACAAAAAACAACCCAAGAATATTGCAAAAATTTTTGATTTTTCTTTAATAAAATTTGTCATGGAATTCAATTATAATCTTTCAAAAAAAATCCGGCAATCTGGACATTTTTTCTAAAGCATTTTCAAAAAATCTTCTTCTGAAATAACTTTAATTGCAAGCTTTTTTGCGTCATCCAATTTTGATCCAGGGTTTTCTCCTGCCAAAACATAATCCGTATTTTTTGAAACTGAACCTGAAACTTTTCCTCCTAATTTTAAGATTTTTTCTTTTGCTAATTCACGAGACATTCCAGACAGAGTGCCAGTCAAAACGAAGGTTAAACCATTAAATTTGCCACTCGCTTTTTTTCCTTCTTTTTCTATTGTCACACCATTCTTTTTTAGCTTCTCAATAAAGGCTAGATTAGACTTGTCTTGAAAATAATTAAACACACTTTTTGAAACAGCTGGACCGATATTTTCTATATTACTTATTTCTTCTAAATTTGCATTCTGTAATTTTTCTAAAGTTCCAAAATTCTCAGCCAAATCTCTCGCAGTCTCTTCCCCTACATGCAAAATCCCTAACGCCCACAAAAACCTACTGAAACTAATTTTTTTCTTTACATTAATTTCTTTTATTATATTTTCTGCGCTTTTTTCTCCAAATCTTTCTAAAACTTCTATGTCTGCTTTTTGTAGAGAAAAAATATCAGCCGCATCTGTAATCAAACCTTCGTCTTTGAATCTTCTTAAGATCTTTGGGCCTAATTCATAAATTTCAAAAGCAACAACAAAATGCTCCAAAAATCTTTCGTTCTTTGCAGGACATTTTGGATTCGGACAAATATAAGCAACTAGATTTTCTTTTCTCACAATTTTTGTTTTGCAAACTGGACACACTTCTGGCATTTTAAATTTCTTTTCTTTTCCAGTTCTCATTTTTGACAAAACTTCTACTACTGCTGGTATCACATCCCCTGCTTTTTGAATCACAACCGTGTCGCCAATCCGAACATCAAGTCTTTCTATTTGATCCATATTATGCAAAGTTGCTTTTGACACAGTAGACCCAGCGACCAAAGTTGGATTAAAAATTGCCAACGGTGTCAGCACACCTGTTCGGCCAACATTCACTTTTATTTCTTTCACGATAGTAGTTGCTCTTTCTGCCGGATATTTGAAAGCAGCCATAAATCTCGGAGCTTTTCCAACTATTCCCAAAGTATTTTGCAAACTTAGATCATCGACAGAAATCACAATTCCGTCCGTGCCGTATTCAAAACCGTCTCTAGCTTTTTGAAATTTATTTATAAAATCAATTACTTCCGGAATACTTTTACAAAAAGCTTCATATTTAGCAAGCTTAAAACCAATTTTTCTTAATAAATCATGCTTGTCGGAATGTTTCTCAAGAGCTGATGAATAATTTTCGAGCGGTCTGGTGACTTTACCCGAGGACCCGAGAAAATTATTTGTCAGCTCTGCAATATCGTAAGCAAAAAAATCTAAATTTCTTTCAGCACAAAGTTTCGGATCAAGCTGGCGCAAACTTCCCGCTGCTGCATTTCTGGTATTAGCAAAAAGTTGTTTTCCTTCTTTCTCGTTCTTTTTATTCAAAATTTCTAAAGTCTTTTTTGCCATTATCACCTCCCCTCGCACTTCAATATATTCTGGAAATGGTGCTTTTAACTTAAGTGGAATAGATTTTATTGTTTTCAAATTTTGCGTTACGTCTTCTCCAATAAAACCATCACCTCTGGTTGCCCCACGCACAAAAATGCCGTTTTTATAAATCAAAGAGACAGCCAGCCCATCAAATTTAACTTCACAAAAATAAGTTATTTTTTGCTTCTCATTTAATAATTTTTTTATTCTTTTTTCCCAATCAAAAAGTTCTTCTTCAGAAAAAATATCGTTCAAAGAAGTCATTCTAATTTTGTGTTTAACTTTCTCAAATTTGTCTAACGGCTTCCCTGCTACTCTATTTTCCGCAGAAGTTAAATCTTCGAATTCTGGAAATTCAGCAAGTAAGGACTTCAATTCTCTTTGCAAAGATTCATATACATCATCTGTAACCGTCGGCGCATTTTTAACATGATAAGCTTCTCTCAACCGCGCAATTTCTGCACGAAGTTTCTTTATTCTTTTTTCCGCTTCTTTTTTATCCATCTATCTATTTTATTTAATATCTAATCAAAAATTTTAGTCAATTAGTTAGTCGGCCAGTCAGTTAATTATTTTTAGTATGTTACTTTTAATTCACGTACAGCAACGCCAGAATTTGTATTACAATTATTGTACCCAGTAGAAATTATAGTGGTTGTGTTGCTAGCAATATCTCTTATTAAAGTGACATCTGCACAGGCTTTCCCAGATTCACCCAAATTACGCACTTCAAAAGACCAAGATCCACTTCCGATTAAACTTCCTATTGAACTAACCACAATATTTTGACCAGCACATTTCATCTGATGATCCAATGTACCAGAAAATACGTTTAGTGTTGGGTCTGATTTGTCATAAAAAAGCGCGCATTCTGCTCCAGTATCTGCTGCAAAAAAAGCTTCGTTCCCAGCACGCGCAGAGACACTAAAGTTTGCTTCTTTTAAAGCAATTCTCAAAATTCCCATCGCAATAGCCAAAATAATACTTGCCAAAATCATCGTATACAAAACCACGAAGCCATTATTCTTAATATTACTTATTTTGTTTCTTTTAAAAATTTTATTTTTCATTACTGTGTCCAATTAAATAAACTTTCTGATAAAGAAACTTTTTTGCCATCTCCCCAAGAAACTGTTGATGTTATTTTTGTCTCACCATCAATTATTTTTTCTGTATGCAAAGAGCGTACAAAAATTGTTTCTTGATCTCCTGACCCAGCTGAATTATATTTACCAGTACTAGAATCGTATTTAAGATTAGGGCACCCGTCAGTAGGACAAGTTTTTAAAAAAATGTAATTTATTGGCATAGATGGATTAGTAAAATCTAAATTTTCATCATTAAAAAAACATTCTTTTCCGGGACCACAATAAGTGAACATTTTAGTATTAAAATCACTCCAACCATCATTAGCTGTAGTTGAATAAAGAACATAAGTATCTCTCATATTTCTCATATACTCAATTCCTTCTTGCGCTAAAAATGTCGCAGTCATTTTTTTTCTTGCTTCCATTGTATTAGTTAAACCACTAGACAAAACAGCCATAATTCCCAAAATAGATATAGAAAAAATAGAAAGCGCAACCAAAGTTTCAATCAAAGTAAAGCCTCTTTCGTTCTTTGTATTTTTTTGTTTTAAAAATTTTTTCATTTTAAATTAAATTAATTAACGCAAAGTTGCCGACTCTCTAGCCGATTGTTCTAATGTGCTTGCTTCTAGAGGCAAGACTGGTTCAGAAACTACAAACTCTCCCGGCTCGGCCACTGGCGTAATTGGGGTTACTGGAATTATTGTCGGATTTGTTTCAATATCAATTAATCTTTGCGACACTGCAGTTTCAATAGAAAATGGAATATCCCTTACACTTCCAACTAACCTGATAATTACCAACGGCTGCTGTTTATCATCAGATGGCGGCTCGGCTCCCAACACAGAAAAGCCCGAAGCTTGTTCACCCAACACAACCTCATCTGGCGTCATTTGAACAGCAAAGTTATCGACTCCCGAATAAGAAGGTCCTGTACTTTTATAAAGTTTGTTTTCACTTATAAAATAAACCCATTGATCTTTTCCATTTCCTTTTGTACCAGTAGAGGATTCGAAGGAAATACCTAAGCCATCTTTGCAACTTTTTGTTTTTTCATCTTGAATAGAATAAAAATCAGTTCCTTCTGTAATACAAAAATATGACGATCCAACTCTGATATTTTTTGACATATCATCCAAAGCAAAAGTTAAACTATCATAAAGTGAACGCATGCTTTGAGATTTTTTTTGCACAAAGTTTGCATTTAACAAAGACTGCATTCCAAAAACAACAACCACCAAAAAAATAGCAATCGCAATCATCATTTCTATGATAGTAAAACCTCTTATTTTTTTTACATTCTCTTTTTTCATTTATTATTTTATCTTATTTTATTTCAATTCTTCCTGTTGGATAAATATCTATATGTGAAACTGCAGAATGATCAGCTGAGGAAACATAAATATCAACAAAAGAAAAACCGGAACAACTTCCATTCGAAGACGTAGAAACAAAAGCAGTAGAATCCGGACGTTCAAAGACAACATTTACATCATTTGTCTGACCAGAGCAACTCCCCCCGTTTATATTTATATCTTTAATAAAACTCTGTTTGGTTATTTTTATGACATCTAACCCTTCTCCTGATTCATAGCTTTTATTATCATTAAAATCCGCAAAAGGAATAAATTGCTGGTTATCTGATAAACTAAAATAAACACCGTAAGCTGGTTTATCGTCAAACGAACCGAGAGTTGATAATTTTCCAGCCATAGCGCTTTTCTGAGCATCCACAATTTGCAACGCTATATCGTTTGCTAGATTTTTTATTTCAACTTTTGCCTCAAATTTTCTATAGTCAAACAAACTAATTGCTGACATGATAGAAAAAATACTCAAAACTACAATGAGCTCAACATAAGTCATGCCCTTTCTGAATTTCGCTTTTTTAAATTTTTTAAAATTAAAACTCATTTTTTAAATTAAAAATTCAAAGGAAAAAGATGCAATTCAAAAAGAAATGCCAAAACTGAACCGAGTACTAGAAATGGCGCAAATGGAATTTCGCTTTTTGCAGTATATTTCTTTTTTGAAAAAATCATTAAAACAACACCAAAAATTGCTCCAATCCAAAATGCTAGAACAACGCCACTCAAAGCTCTAGACAAACCAAGCATCCAGCCAATTCCAACCATTAATTTTGCATCTCCAAGCCCCATCCATTTTCCTTTTGAAACTAACCAAAAAATTGCGAACGGAGCAGCCACTATAATTCCTGACAAAAATTCCCAAACAGAAGGAATATGCGGATAAAAACCAAAACCAGCAAACAAGAATAATCCAATAAAAGATAAAATAGCCAAAACCAAAACCAAAGAATCTGGAATTATTTTATGACGCAAATCGTATACAGCGATTACCATCAAAAGAGAAAACATCGTTGCATAAAAAGCCATCGTGATTGAAAAAGCGCCAGTACTCAAAAAAAATAAATTTTCAAATTTCAAAAACAAACCGGCAAAAAATAGTCCTGTTAGAAATTCAACAATCGGATACTGTTTGGAAATTCTAGTTTTACAGCCAGCGCATCTTCCCTTCAAATACAAAAAACTAAAAACCGGAATCAATTCATGCCAGTTTAATTTTTTGCCACAAGTCATACACTTACTCCTTCCCCCAAAAGACTTGTGTGTATTTAGTCTAAAGATTACAACATTCAAAAAACTTCCAATAATAAGACCAAAAATAAAGAAAAATATGGTGATAGCTAATGTCATAAATTATTTTGTTAAATTAATCCCGACGCTTTCAGGTCGGGACTCCGACTTTACGTCGGGGTTAATAAACTCTATATATTATATCATCCCGTACGAAAATTACTATCAAGTATGCGGTAATAAAATTAATATAATTAACTGAGACAAAAATACCAACTATAACCAAAATATATTTTTGTTCGGGATCACATAAGCCCAAAACAAAAACCACCCAATTTGATTGGATGGTTTTTGAATAAGTTTTTTAATACAATTAACAACTTTCACCAGTTTGAGACGTGAACTCTGCTCCACTAGGGGTAATAGTAACTGTACCACATTTTTCAGCAACCCCTGCATTAGCTGGTGAAGCCGTAAATGCCCAATCTCCACTTCCCGTAGCACCACAAATTTCAGGTTGACTTCCATCATGATTTGCTACCCAAGCTGCACCGGTCAAATTATTTGTGTTTGCTGGCAATGTCAAAGCTCCATCATCACATTGAGAAATGAAACCTGGGGCAACTCCTGAAGCTTCTGCTTTAAATGCAGCAACTTGTGCCTTTCCTCTTGCACTATTAAGTGATGCCAAAACAACTGATGACAAAATTCCGATGATTGCGATAACAACCAACAATTCAATTAATGTAAAACCTTTTTTTGAATTTTTCATTTATTTTTTTCTCGTTAAACGAGATTTTTATTATTAATAATTTATAATTTTTATCTGCATATTTCTCGGCAGATATCGACTTATTTTTACTGTTTCTATTATATCATAGCTACAAATATAAACTGTGGAAATCTTTTTAAGCTATTCCACCAGCAATATTGTAAATAGGCATCAAGATAGAAACCAAAAGAATACCAACGCCGACACCAAGGAAAATAATCATGAACGGCTCGATCAAACCAACCAAAGTGTCTACAGCGCCATCTACTTCTCTTTTATAGAAATCTCCCATTGTTTTCAAAATAGAACCAAGAGAACCTGTTTCTTCTCCTACTTTTACCATCTGAGTCATCATATTTGGTATTTCTGGATGTTTTTCTAATGCAGCAGAAAAAGAAAGTCCCGACTTAACTCCTTCGGCTGTATCTTTCAAAACTCTTTGGAACACTTTGTTCCCTACAACTTCTCCTGTGATATCAATAGCGCGAACAATCGGAATACCTGAAGTGAGCATTGTGTCCATGTTGTCAGCCATTCGAGACAAATAAAGTTTTTGGTACAAATCTCCAATTGCCGGCAAACTGAGTTTCATTTTATCTAAATATTCTTTGCCTCTTTCTGTTGCAGAAAGTCTCCAAAGCCAAATTCCACCTAATGCCAAGAAAATTACAATGATAAATCCGTAATTCATAAAGAAATTAGAAAGGCCGATTATCAGCTTAGTAAAGAACGGCACAGCTTGTCCTGACTCATTAATGATTGCGGACATTTTTGGTATAACCACAACGAACATTAAAATCATAACAGCGATAAAAGTGAAAATAACAAATATTGGATAGATCAAAGCATTTCTAGTTTTTGAAGTTAAGGCATACTGTCTGTCCAAATAATCTGCTAAGTGATTAAAAGTTTGATTTAACTTTCCTGTCTCTTCTCCAGCTTTTACTAAGTTTACATAAAAATCAGAAAAAACGTCTGGGTGTTTTGACAAAGCACCAGAAATAGAAACTCCAGCCTGCAAATCATCGCTAATTTGAGTTAATTTTCTTTTTAAAATTTTATTTTCTGTATTTGCAGCAAGTAAAGTAAAAGCCTTTAATGCAGACACTTGCGCTTCGAACAAAGTAGCAATCTGCCTAGACAAAACTACAACATCTTTCGTTTTTACTTTTCCAAATAAAGATTTTTTAAATATCGGCGTTTTTTCTCCTTCTTCTTTTATTCCAACAACAATCAAGCCTCTTCCCTGCAGACCACTTATCGCAACGTCTCTACTTGGAGCGTCTATTTGTCCCTCTCTATTTATTCCTTTTTCATCTACTGCTTTATATTTGAATAACATATTTTTTTACATCATTCTTTCTAATCCTTTTGGATTGAGAGAATACTGATAAGCGCTTTCAATAGTAATTTCCCCTGCTCTAACTAACTCCATGAGAGATCTGTTCAAGTCTATCATTCCAGATTCTGTACCAGTTTCTATCACTACATCAATTTCATGAGTCCTTTTTTCACGAATCAAGTTTGCTACAGCATTATTATTTAGTAGAAGCTCATATGCTGGAATAAGGCCACCCCCAATTTTTGGAACAAGTCTTTGTGAAAAAATTCCCAGCAAACTGGATGCCAACTGAACTCTAATTTGGTCTTGCTGTTCACCCGGAAAAGAATCGATAATTCTGTCGATTGTTTGAGAAGCATTATTTGTATGCAAAGTTGAAAGCACTAAGTGTCCAGTTTCAGCCGCAGTAACCGCAGCGGAAATTGTTTCTGGATTTCGCATTTCACCGATCATGATTACGTTCATGTCTTCACGAAAAGCCGATTTGAGCGCAACGTGAAAATCTTTTGTATCTATTCCAACTTCTCTTTGGTCAATTATAGATTTCTTCGGTTCATAAACGTGCTCAATAGGATCTTCTATAGTAACAATATGTCTTGTCTGTTCTTCGTTTATCAAATTTATCATTGAAGACAAGGTAGTAGATTTTCCTTGTCCTACTGGACCTACGCACAAAAAGAATCCTTGCTTCTTCCTAGCCAAATCAGCAATAATGTTTGGTAAATGCAATTCAGATAGTGGCCTTACTTTTGGCACCAATCTCAAAGCAATACTAATCAAACCTTTTTGGAAAAAAGCATTTCCTCTCAATCTTGCTTCTCCTCTAAAATCATAAGAAAAATCTAATTCTTGGTCTTCTAAAAATTTATTTAACTTTTTCTCATCTAAAATTTCTTTCAAAATACCCAACATGTCTTCTTTTGAAAAGATTGGATGCTTTACCAAAAAAATAAGTTCACCCGAAACACGAATAGCTGGATTTCTCCCAGCACCGATATGCAAATCAGACCCACCTTCCCTGATGACTGTTAAAATTAATTCTTCGAGTTCTTTTTTGTAGTCCATCCCGTTAGAAATTTATATTAATTAATAATTACTAAACTAGTATACCCCCGTTTTCAATCTTTTTGTTATTTCTAACGGGATACATTTTTTTATTTGTGTTTTTCTTCAAAAATTTTAATAACTTGAGCAATAACTTCAACTGGTGTTGAATTTGCCTTCACTATATAACCAGAAGCCCCTAACTTTATTCCCTCTTCTATATCAGAATGCTGACCTTTATTTGAAAGAATTACCCTAACAGAATTTACTGCTAAATTTCCTTCATTTATTTTCTTTAACATTTCAAAACCATCCATTCCCGGCATGATAATGTCTGTCAAAAGGATATCTGGCGAAAGGCCACCTTTTAACCTTTCCAAGGCTTGTTCCGCGCCTGAAGCAGTATGAACTTCAAATCCGTTCTGGCTGAACTTCAACGCATACATATCTAAAAGAAAAGTATCATCATCAACTATTAAAATTTTTCTTTTTTCTCCTTCCATATTTTTATTATACTACTTAAAAAAACCTTTGTTAATTAGTAAAAATATTATTCATTTTCATTGGTAAAATTGTATACTTCTCTAGTTGGAATTATTCCGTTAACTGCTTTCAGTATTGCATCTTCACGCATCGTGAGCATTCCTTTCTTTCTTGCAACTTTGTAAATTTCAGAATCAGTTGGATTCTTCAAAATTGTATCTTGCATCTCTTTATCTATCTTAAACATTTCAAAAACAGCAATACGGCCACTGGTACCACTTGGATATCCAGCCGAAGGAACTGTTTCGTACATTTCATTTTTAATTTCAATAGTTTTTCTGTATTCTTCTGGAAGATCTTTGATTTGCTCTTCTATTTGCGCTTTGATACTTGGATCTATCGGAACAAGTTTTCTAGATTCCGGCACAGTCATTTGTGCCAACCTTTGTGCTACAGACAAAATCAAAGTAGGCGCTATCAAATATGGATCAACACCCATATCTACAAGTCTCGGCACAGCACCAATTGCATTGTTAGTATGCAAAGTTGAAAGCACTAAATGTCCAGTCAAAGCGGCTTGAATAGCAAGTTGCGCGGTTTCTTTATCGCGGATTTCTCCTACCATGATCACATCTGGATCTTGTCTCAAAATAGAACGCAAACCAGAAGCAAAAGTATAACCAATTTCTGGCATCATCTGTGATTGGTTTATATCCGGCATGTGATATTCGACAGGATCTTCCAAAGAAACTATGTTCAATTTATCTTTATCCAATTCATTCATCATTGAATAAAGTGTTGTAGATTTTCCGGAACCAGTCGGACCAGTAATAAGAATTAAACCATATGGTTTCTTTATTGCTTCACGTACCATTTCTAAATTTTTTCCCGAAAGTCCAAGCTGATCGAGTGGCTTAACTCCTTTTTCTGAATCAAGAATACGCAAAACAACTTTTTCACCATAATAAGCCGGCATCGTAGAAACACGGAAATCTATTTTTCTTCCTTCTACAATATTCGCGCTAAAAGATCCGTCTTGTGGTTTTCTTTTTTCGTCAAGACGTAACTTTGCAAGAATTTTTATTCTGGCAACTATTCCACTGTGTATGGCTGGCGGCAAAACAATAGTAGTATGCAAAATTCCATCAACACGATAACGAACTTTTACATTTTCTCCAGTGTGCTCAATATGAATATCAGAAGCATTTCCTTCAATAGCATTTCGTAAAATAACAGCAACGATTTTTATAACCGGTGCATCTTCTACAATTTTTTGAGCACCTTCAGCACCAGCTTCTTTGATGTCTTTACTTAAAGCGGAAGCTTCACTCATGGCTTTTATATCTTCTTCCTCTGCTTTAGCAAATTCGTCTACTGCTTCCCCTACTTCTGTAGACATTCCCTTATAATTTTCTAGTATCTCATTGTAATTACTTTTAGTAATCAAAAATAATTTAAAAGGCAAACCGGATTTTGCAGAAATAAACTGCAAAGCATCTGTCGCTTGAATATTTTCTGGATTTAATATACCAACTTCCAAAACACCTTCAGTGTAACCAATCGGTACAAAACCATAATGTTTCGCAGAATCTTCAGGAATATATTTAAAAATATCAAAAGGCAATCTTTTCGTACTTACTTTCTTAATAGGCATAGAAAAATATTCTCCTTTGATTTCTAGCAGTTTATCTTCTGGCAAACCCAAATCAATTAGAGCTTTGTCTAAATCTCCTTTGTATTTTTCATTGACGCGATTTTTTATCTCACCAAGCTGGCTTTCGTCAATTAAACCTTTTTGTACTAAATATTCTAAAAAACTCATAATTAATTATTCGCAGGTGTTGTCGGGGTTGTTGTATTTGTTTGAGTAGTTGAAGTTGGCGCAGTAGAAGCAGAAGAAGTATTGCCGGAATTTTCTACAGTTGGCATGGTTGGTGTTGCGCTTGGTGTTGTATTCAAATTTGTTTCTGTAGTAGTAGTTGGAACTAAATTATTAGGAGAACTTACTGGTGTAATATCAGTTCCAAGAGGAGCAAAAGGATTCGGTCTTCCTTCTGTACCATCAGAAACTAATTCTATAGTTGAGTCACGAAGAGATAAGAAAGCTGGATCAGAAAAAATAGAATCATCAATTTTTATATTTCTGACATTTAGCAAAACAGACAAAAAGTTTTTACTGACATCTTCGTTTTCACTTTGAGTTGTATTTATAGTAGCAGTAGTTGCAACTGTGCCACCAGTCGTTGAAACCAAAGAAGCTTCTTCTGGGCTCTTTTTGAAAACAAAGAAATATACCAAAACTAGTACCACTAGAATTCCTACGAATATTAAAATGTTTTTTATCTTTGCCATATTAATTCTTCAGCCAATAAGTTTTAATTTTAAATGTATATTTGTAATTATTAGATGGTTGTGTTGCTGCTAATCCTGTTCCTGTTTTAGAAGAAAATTCTACAGAAGAAATATCAACAATTCTTAAATTCTTTTCCAAATCTTTTACAAAGTTTAAGAAATCAAAGTAACTTCCCTGTGTAGAAAATTCCAATTCCCAAGTGCCGTATTCTTTATTATTTTCTTCTGCTGTAGCTGTCTTTGCATTTTTCAAAGCTAAAGTAGTATCTTCTTCTTGGGTTTTTGTGTCATATTTAACATCTTTTAAGACCATACCATATGGGATTGCAAGCTTTTCTATTTCAAGAATCAAACGAATATTATCCACACTATCAGGTAACATTCTTTCTAATTTAACTAAATTATTTCTATCAATAGAATTGTACTGCTGAGTTAATTTATCTCTTTCAGCTTCGAGCGATTTGGAATTATTAAGAGCTTCGTTATATGAATCTACTTGGTCTTTCAATGCAACGACTTCTTTGTAATATGGATTAGTAAAAAAGAAAAAACCAGCTACTGAGATTCCTACTAAAATGATTGGTGATAAAAATCTAAACATAAAATTTAAATTAATTAACTTTGCACAGGCATAGTCTGATTGCCTGTATTCTCTTGAGTAGTTCCAGAAGTTACTTCAGTTTCGCTCAAAAGCATTTGTTTATAATCCACAAAATTTGGGTCGACCGAAAATTCCAAATCGAAAAGCACATTTCCTTTGTCGTCTAATTTAAGGTTTGAGAAAGTAGGATCAATTATATTTTTATTTTCTGCCAACAAATCAGCCTGGAGCGCAATTGATCTATACCCTATTGCCTGTCCACTCATGATAACGTTTATCAATTTAGAATTTTTTTCTGTACCAAATGAGTAATTAAAATCTGTGTAACGAATCGTCTTCATCGTGCTTTCTTGCAAAGTTTCAAAAATTGGAGAAATCGCGATGTGTTTAGTTAAAATCTGATCAGAAGCTGAAAGTCTTTTTCCTAATACTTGCAATTGATTTATTTTAGCTGGTTCAAAACGTTCTTGTGCCAAAGCTAAATTGGCAGACATTTCTGTAATATTTTTTTGCAACATGCTTTTGTACAAATACAAACCGCCCGTTGCTAGAACAACTGCTAAAAATATAAAAATAGAAATCAAAGTTAAAATACTAACCGGTCTTCTTGGGCGCGCAGTTTCTGTCCGCTCTTCTGTTACGATCGGTTTTTTAGGTATGAATGATGTTTGAAAATTTTGTTCCATACTTCTACTTCTATTATCTCATTTATTGTAATTTTCGTAAAGCCAAACCTATGGCAACTGCGAATTCTGGGCCAGTTGCCTCAAGAACTTTGTCCAAAAATGCTGGGGCGCCAACTTTTGAAAACGGTTTCCCCACTACTACTTCTGCTTTAAAACTATTTGTAGCTATTTCTTTCAACCCTTTCATCAAAGCCCCACCGCCAGTCAAAATAACTTTACTAATAGTCCTTCCGTATTTTTTTTCATAGCCAAGCAAGACATCATTCGTTTCAGCAATAATATAATCTGTATGCAATTTTATTATTTCCGGCAAAGTTTTTTCTATTGGATTATCGTAAAGGCCATATTCTTTTTTTAATTCTTCTGCTTTCGCAAACGGAATGCTCAAAGATTTTGAAATCGAATCTGTTATATCAGAGCCTCCCCTATTCACAGTATGAAAACTTTTTATTGTGCCAAATTCAACAATTGAAAGTTTGGTACGCGATGCGCCAAAGTCCATTAGCAATACTGGTGAAAGTTCGTGTTCAAAATTTGATCGAATAGAAGAAAAAACTTCTACCTCAAAAAAATCTGTCTCTAATTCTGCGCCTGAAACAATCGAGCGATATTTTGAGACTGCATCGTTCTGAATAGCTACAACTAGAACTTCTATTTTTTCAGCCACAACGATTGCGTCTGGATTGTGTGATTCTGCAAATGATGGCTCTTTTTTTGGTAAGACAAAATAATCCAAAGAAACTTCGGTAATCGGCACTGGAATATACTTTCTTGCTTCTGTTTTTACAATCGCATCTATCTCGCTTTCTTTTATCTGAGCTGGGAGTTCGATAGTAAAAATCAAACTTGAAACAACCGGAATGGCTAATGCTGAATTTTTAGTAGTAACATTTGAATCTTTTAGAACTTCTTTCAGAGCTTCAATTATTTTTTCCGGCTGAAGACTTGTAACTCTTCCCATTTCTAATTCTGCGTACGGGCCTAAAGAGATCGCACCATAAGTTTCAAGCACAGCGCGCCCTTCTTTTTTCTTAATCTGCACAATTTTAATCATTGAAGAACCGATGTCGATTCCGACAGCGCTTTCACTAGAACCTCCTTTGAATATACCAGAAGCTGTATCTAAAATTTTCTTGAACGGATTATCCATCTTTAAATTAATTTAAAACTTTATTTATCTGTGTTAAAATACATCAGCATCCTTAATAGATTACTGTAATTATAACATATATGAGCTTTATAAACACCATATTAGACGTTATTTTTCCTGTGAATTGCGTTTCCTGCGGAAAACCAAGCGAAGAACTTTGCGCAATTTGTTTGAGAAAATTTCCTGAAAACAAAAACAATAATTCAGATTGGATATTTTCCCTTTTTGAATATCAATATCCTTCTGTAAAAAAATCTATTTGGTTTTTAAAATATAAAAATAAAAAAAGACTTGCAAAAACCTTTGCAGAACTTTTGTATACTAAAATAGTAAGAGAATTGTCGAGTTTGCCAGAGCAAGAAAAATTTTCTAATCCCCTTCTAATGCCTATTCCGATTTCTGCAAAACGCAGACGCGAGCGCGGTTACAACCAAACAGAACTTTTGTGCCAAGAATTATTAAAATTAGATAGAGAGCGAATTTTAAGTTTAGAAAAAACTGTTTTGATCAAACCGAAAGAAACAGAACATCAAGCACAAATAAAAAACAAACAAGAAAGACTACAAAATATCGTCGGCACTTATTCGTTGAAAAACAGAGAAAAAATAAAAGACAGAAATATTATTCTAATAGACGACGTCACTACAACCGGCGCAACACTAGAAGAAGCAAAAAAATTGTTAAAAAAATTTGAAGCAAAAAAAATTATTGCTTTTACAATTGCGCATTAAAATTACATATAAATATTTAAAATAAGTCAAGATATTAAAACCTTTAGAATCAAGGTTCAAATTACTTCCCTGCTATTTCCACAAATAATAACAACTTTTTTAAAATATAAAGATATAATTTAGTCAAACCAATTCTTTGTAAAATGGAAACAAAACCAAACCCAATCGAACGTCTGGAGCGTACCCAGTACTCAGAAGATTATGACAAAGAACTAACTTTTGAATTTGGAGAAGAGAAACTAATTTGCCCTGTAAGTTTTAGACAGGATCAAAAAAATCGTGACGTTTTTAATGTTTCTAAAGTTTTATCAGAGAAAGGAGAATCATTTTTAAAATGTAAAAAGAAACTAATAAAACGACAAATGATTTATCTTATCATTAAGGGATACCAGTATACATTAGCTGGAGGTGAACTGAAAAAAGTTCCAGGCCCAAAAGAGTTTATTTTATGCCAAGTAATTGATATAAGAACAACTCTAATCAAAGTTAAGATATTGTTATAATTATTAATTTCAAAAAAATTTAAAGTATGGGTACGTTCGACAGAAGATGAAGCAGGACACACTCTCAGAGTAACTCCTGCTTTTTTATTTTTCATATAAACAAAAAGACCCAGATTACTCTGGGTTTTTTGTAATAATTACTATTTAATTATTATTTCAAACTATTTATCACTGTATTTGTCTTAGGACCAATAATACCATCACCTACTAACTTGTTAGCTAATTGGAACTTAATGACTGCTTTTTTAGTTAAAGTACCAAAGTAGTTTGTCTCATGTCCTGGTGAACCTGCTCCTGTAGTAGCTACTTGATAACCATGAGTGTTTAAGAACTTTTGGAGTTCTTTTACGTCATTGTTTATCATAGAGTATTTTAGGAGTTTGGTGAAGGTGAAGGAAGTTGCTGAAGTATTACTAAATTGTGATTGTAATTGTGCAGCTTCTGTTGTTTTACCCATTGATACTAAGTTGGCCACTTGAGCTCCTAGAGATGAGCCGGAAGAAGTGTGAGACCTTGGAGTTAAAATTGTAGTAAAATTCCAAAATGTTTTATTTGAAATCGCCCCAATAGGATTACCAGACAAATCAGTAACAGCACCCTCTTCGGTTAAAACATAATATCCTGTATTTTCATCTAATACATTAGATGGATTAACAGTGACAACATTACCTACTATGGTTACACTAGGATCACCACCCGTTACTGTTTCAACTAATGAATCATCAGATGTTTTATAAATTCTAAAAGTTTTACCATTTCCAATTAAAATATCTTCATTAAAAGTTATAGCTAAATTTGTATCTACTGCTACATCAATAGCATTATCTAATGGATTAAATAAAGAAACAGTAGGAGGAATAACATCTTCTAAAACAAGTTTAGAAATAAAACTATCCCAATCACCAAAAGAAGTTAAAGTAGTTGTTCCTACTCCTGGATCAAAACCACCTGTACCAGAAAAAGATCCTGCAACCCAAACATTATCTCCCGAAGAATCAACAGCAACACTTGCATCATAACTCGAACCTGAACCCATTTGTTTTGCCCAAACAAAATTACCATCTGAATCAAGTTTTAAAACGAATTTACTATTACCAGCTGAAGCCAAATTATAGGTTCCTGCTCCAGGATCAAAATCAACTGTACTATTAAAAAATCCAGCGGTATAAGTATTACCACTTGAATCAATTGCAATACCAAAAGATTCATCTTCGGCTCCTGTACCTCCTATTTGTTTTACCCATACAAAATTTCCATCTGAATCAAGTTTTAAAATAAAAATATCCTCCGTTCCAGAAGTAGCTATTAATTTATTTTCTGCTACTCCAGGATCAAAATCAACCGTTCCAGTAAAATATCCGGTAAGATACAAATTATTCCCAGTAAAATCAAGAACTGAATCAAACGGGGTGCTTGCACCCACACCAGAACCTACTATTTGTTTTGCCCATACAAAATTACTAGAAGAATCTAACTTCACAACAAAACTATCTGTTCCTACAGCTGTAAGAGGAAAGATTCCTGCCCCAGGGTCAAAATCATCAGTTCCATCAAAATAACCAGAAAAATAAACATTGCCATTAGAATCAACTGCAGCAGAAGGACTAGTCCCCCATCTATATGTTCCCATTTGTTTTGCCCATACAAAATTACCATCTGAATCCAGTTTTAAAACATACGAAGCACTATTGTTCGGTGAGACAATATCAACAACAGAAGCTCCTGGATCAAAATCAACAGTTCCAGAAAAAGAACCCGAAATATAAATATTATTTAATGAATCAAGAGTTAAATTTTTACTATCCGCAGAATCAGTACCAGTATTATGCCCTCCTACTTGTTTTGCCCAAACAAAATTTCCACTTGAATTTAATTTAACAATAAAAACATCTGTTCCACCAACAGCCGTAAGGGGAAAAGTTCCTGCCCCAGGATCAAAATCAACAGTTCCAGAAAAATAACCAGTTATATAAACATTTTTAGAAGCATCCACTTTCAAAGAACGACCAAAAGCCTGATTTCCAGCTGTTCCACCCATTTGTTTTGCCCATACAAAATTACCATCTGAATCCATTTTTAAAACAAAAGCATCATAAAGAGCAGATGTTAAAGAAACATTTCCTATCCCCGGATCTAAATCAGCTGTCCCAGAAAAAAAACCAGTGGTATAAACATTACCGCTTGAATCAATCGCATTAGAATAAGAAATATCTCTTCCAGCTCCTCCAATTTGCCCGACCCAATTCAAAAGGACATTATCAGCTTTTGCTAACTGAGGAAACATCACACCAAATACTAAGAATAAAACAAAAACACTTAAAACTAAATATTTTTTCATTTTTATAAATTAAATTATTAATAATTAAGATAGAATTATTATACCCCCCCCCCCGCAAGATTTACAAAATTTTAAAAAGTGAAAAAACTAAAAACCCCACACAATTAAGTGCGAGGTTTTTAAAATATTTCTAATATTTTCTGTTTTTTATTTTTTATTTACTGAACAGGAACAGCAACGTTTCTTACTTCAACAGACTGCGCAGTGACGCTACCATCAGAATTTGGAGTCCCATTTATACTTACAGTCTTCCCTACTTCTAAATCTTGAACTGTGCCTTCTGTACTTTTTGAAACAGAAGTTTTGTCAGAAAGAAAAATTATTCTCGAACCACCATTTTTCATTTTTAGAGTAATACTCATTGCATCTTTTGCTAATATTTCTCCAGAGAACATGCCACTGTTAAAACCCGACTCAAAATTTCCATTTCTCATTCCCCCAACTGGACCACCCAAGCCCATCTGCTGCTGAAATTTATCATTCTTCATCCTGTTAGAATTTCTATTTTTTGAAACACAAGAACCGATTGCAAAAAAGATAATTGCGATGGCCAAAAATCCTGCTATCAAAATCAAAGCCTTTTTGTTTTTTAATAAATTTTTTATATTCATATATGTATTTTTATTTTTACTATTTTTTAATTTTCTACACGACTATTTATTAATATTAATTATAAACTTATTCGTAACGCAAAGCATCTATTGGATTAAGAGATGCTGCGCGCTTCGCCGGATAAAAACCAAACACAATTCCAATAACAGTAGAAACACCAAAAGCAAGCAAGACAGAAGAAACAGAAACCTGCGCTTGTAATATTCCCAATTTGGTTACCAAAAAAGAAACAAGCCAACCTAAAACTATTCCTATGAAACCTCCAAAAAATGTAAGCATTATTGCTTCTATCAAAAACTGCTTACTGATATCTTTTTTCTTGGCACCAATAGCTTTACGCAAGCCGATTTCTCGGGTGCGTTCTGTGACCGTAGTGAGCATCATATTCATGATCCCTATTCCACCAACAATAAGCGAGATACCAGCAACCGCAGCGAGTAACGTAGTAAAAGTGCTTGTCACAGAAGATGCTGTCGCAATAATGTCAGACTGATTCATCGTGCTAAAATCTGCACTCGATTCATCTTTTATTTTATGTCTAGCCAAAAGTAAAGACGTGATATCTTCTTGCACTTGAGTAGAAACTTCAGAGCTTGCTGCTGAAACATCTATTTCACTTAAATATTTATTTCCCGAAAGATATCTCTGCGCAGTAGTATATGGAATATAAATAATATCATCGCTGTTACTAAAACCAGATCCGCCTTTTGATTTTGTAATTCCAATAATTTTATATTCAGCGCCGGAAATACGAACTTTTTGTCCAACAACATCAGTAGCATTTTCACCAAACAAATCATCTCGCGTTGTCGGACCAATAACTGCTACTTTTGCGCTACTTAAAACATTTTGTTCTGAAATAAAAGCTCCTTCATCAACTGTTACATTGCGCACTGTTGAATAAGAATTTTCTGTGCCAATAATACTTGTGTTTGTATTATTTCCACTGGCTACAACTTGTTGCCTAGAAGTAACTTCTCGCGCAATGCCAGAGATATTTTCGATTTGATTTTCTATAGCATTTGCATCTTCTATTGTTAAAGTCTGAGCGCCGCCGCGAGCAGCATTGGGTCCACCAAAAGAACGTTGCGCCCCCGGTGTCACCATGACCAGATTTGCGCCGATAGACTGAATACTAGAAGAAATAGAATTCTGTGCGCCCTGCCCTATCGCTGTCATAGCGATCACCGAAGCGATCCCGATGATTATACCGAGCATCGTAAGTCCCGTTCGAACTTTATTCGATTTCAGAGCTGAAAAAGTTTCTTTTAAAATATCTCTCGTTTTCATAATATATTTTTTGTTTCTTCTAATTAATTTAATTAAACTAAAAATTAAAATTAAATTTCTGCAATTTTCTTTTTGTGGCTATTGGGACTTTCTGTTAACAAACCATCGCGGATAAATAAAATCCGATCAGCGTGTTCAGCCACATCTTGTTCATGGGTAATAAGAATTATTGTTCTTCCAAATTCTTTATTTAATTTTTGAAAAGTTGCAAGCACAATGTTTCCTGTTTTGGTATCAAGATTTCCAGTCGGCTCATCGGCCAAAATAATAGCTGGATCATTTACCAACGCACGCGCAATCGCTACACGCTGAATTTGTCCTCCGGAAAGTTGATTTGATAAATGATGAAAATATTTTTCATCAAGACCAGCTTCTTTCAAAGCTTCTTTCGCTCGCGCTTCTCTTTTTTCTTTCGGAATTCCGTCATAAACAAGTGGTAATTCTACATTTCTCAAAACAGTCGCACGTGGCAAAAGATTGAAAGACTGAAAAACAAAGCCAATATTATTTTTTCTAATATCAGCAAGCTGATCATCTGATAGAGTTGAAACATCTTTGTTATCTAGAAAATAAGTTCCAGAAGTCGCAGTGTCCAATGCTCCCAAAATATGCATGAGCGTAGATTTTCCAGAGCCAGACGGACCCATGATCGCAACAAATTCGCCTTTCTTTACTGAAAAACTAACTCCTTTCAAAGCCTGAAATGGTTCACTGCCACCAGATGCATAAATTTTAGTTATATCTTCAACTTTTATAATCATAAAATAAATAAATATTAAAATATTACATTCCCAACGGTGGTCCTCCTGCTCTCATGTTATTACTAGAACTTTTACTGCTACTAGAACTGCTTTTATTATTATTGTTATTTTTAAATGAATTTAAAATACTCGGCGCAGAAGAAGATGAGCTGCTAGAACTCGAACCGTTAATAGTTTTTGTTACAACAATATCTCCTTCTTGAAGTCCGGAAACAATTTCAGTTGATGTGTCATCGGAAAGACCAATCTCAACTACTTTTTGTTCTGGTAAAACACTAGAAATAGAACCTTGCTCTCCAGATTTTGGCTCTGTTAAAGCTTCAGAAAAAATTTCTACATAAGAAATATTATTTTTTGTTTTTACTGCACTGGTTGGCACAACCAAAACATCTTGAGCCGTGTCGATAATAACAGAAGCCGTAACACTCATGCCTGGTTTTATTCTTTCATCTTGAGTATCAAAATTAATTTTGACATCATAATTTACCACTCCAGAAGAAACCGTACCGACAGAATCAACTTCTACAACTTCACCAGAAATAGTCAGATCTGAAATCGCGTCAAAAGTGAGTGTTGCTTTTTGCCCAGTTTTTATTTGAGCAATATCAACTTCATTAAATGGAATTTCAGCTATCTTCGCATCAGTAATGAAAGTAGCCACAGTTGTACCAGAACTTATTGAATCAGATTTTTCTACAGCAATATCTGCCACGATTCCATCAAACGGCGCTCTAATATAATAATCTGATAATTCTTCTTTCAAATCATTGAGAGAATTTTGTTTTTGTCGCACAGAAATTTGATAACTTTCTAGATCCAAACCAGAAGTTGAAAAATCTTCCTGCGCAGTTTTGATATCTTGTTTTGAAGAATACAAATCAGACAAGTGCCCATCTACCGTATTGATATACTGAGTCAAAGAATTCTGAATTGAAGAAAAATCTGCGCCACCGTCACGTTCATAAGATAAATAATCTACTAAATTCTTCACGCTCTTCAACATGTCTGAAGTTTTTTTAACAGTTTCATAAGTTTCGTTTACAACATTTTCAATTTCTTCATTTGTAGAATTTCTATTTACTGTTCTGTATGTTGATCTAACTTCTTGAAACATTCTATCAGTTTCGTAATATAAATTTTCAGCTTTGTCTAAATAATTCACTGCCGTTTTTCCAGAACTGATAACAACATTATTAGATAAACTTTGCTCAGACAAAATAGCATCTTCTACTCCAGTAATCACTGTAGGTAAATCTAAAAAGGCATCAGCCACAGCTGTCAGACCGTCTTCGTAAGCTTTTTGTAAATCAGAACTTCTGTTTTCTTCAGAATTTTGAATCTCTGCTTTTTGTAAAGAAATTTTGGCGCTCTGTAAACTCAACTCTGCATCACGCAAAGATTTTTGCATATCGCCTGAATCTATTTGCGCAATAAGAGTGTCTTTCGAAACTCTCTGTCCGCTTTTCACTCCGATAGCCACAATATCGCCAGAAGCTTTTGCTTTCAGATCAACCTGATTCGAAGCAGAAACCTGTCCTGTGCCACTTACCGAAGTTATAATCGTGCCTTTTTCAACATTAGTTGTGACATAACGTACTTCGTCAGAAGCGTTAGAAACTTTTTTGTAAGCCCAAAATCCTATCGAAAGCACCACAATCAAAATAACAATGCTTACTACTTTGTGTGCAATAAAATAATTTTTGCACTTCAAAAAACAATTTTTCATTTTTTCTTTTATTTGAGTCATATATTTATTTTTATAAATTATTCTAGAAGCAAAATTTGTTAATTGCTTGCTCCCATTCTTGGCGCGCTATTATTATTCGAATTATTCATCATGAATTCTTGATTCGGCATCAGTCTAACAAATTTTGCTTCTATCTGACCTTGATCATTGGGCGAACCAATCACAACCACAAAGTCATCTATTTTTAGATCTGCTATTTTTATCTGTTCTCTTCCCTTTTGAATTTGAGTATTTTCTTTTATTAAAACAACTTTTTCGATATTTTCTCTATCTTGAACAATAATATTAGCATCAGTTATTTTGATAATTTTTCCAACTGCACCATGCGCGTTTGGCATTGCGTTCTCTCCAAAAATTGGCGGTGGAGTCATTCCAAAATTATTTTTATAATGTTCTCCCCAAGCTCTATTAAACTGCGCTTTTCTGAAACCTACAGACACTCCAGCAGAAAAAATTAGTCCGGCAATTATCAAAATTCCAAAAGCATAAATCATGCCGATTAAAATTTTTGATTTAAATATTTTTTCTAACTTTTCGTTTATTTTTTTCATATACTTATTTTTATAAATTATTTTTAAATTTTAATTTTATTAAATATTTATTAATTAAATGCTAATTCCTGATTTCTAATAACTTGCTTGAGCGCATATCTGGCTGACAAGAAAAATATAAAAACAACCGCGCAAGAAAGCAGTATATTTGAAACTGGCAATGTCTCAGCAATAGAATAAACCAACTCTTTCCAAAAACCTGCCAAACCACTAACATTTGAAAATGCAAGCGACAAATATTCATAAAAACCAGACTGTGCAAACTGAGTTGCCAAATTCTTAAAAATAGGAAAAGCTCCAACAAAAGCAACAAAACTTGTTATTGAAAATAAAGTAAGCTTAATTTTTGCAGCTTTCTTTTGACGTAAAACAATAGAACGCCAAATATCTTCAGATAAATTTGGCTCTGCTTGATAACCGGCTTTTTTCATTATTTTTGCTAATTCATTTTCCATATAATATATATACGGGAAAGAACTACTTTTTGGTGCAAAATTAAAAATTAACTAAACTATCATTTTTCTTAATTCCAAAATAGCCCTTCTGTGATAACTTTTTACTGTATTTAAAGGCTTATCTAAAATTTTACTTATTTCATCAAAAGTCATTTCTTCTTGATAATGAAAAATCAAAACGGTCTTGTAGTGTGCTGGCAGTTTTTCTAAAAGTTCATTCAAATATTCTGCATCTTGAATTTTTTCTAGAAGTTTATCTGGTAGTAAATTTTCATCTTTGACTGTTTCAGAAAAATCTTCGAAACCTTCTTTTGTCTCAAGATCAGAAAATGAAATTATTTTCTTTTTTCTCAAAAAATCAAAACTTGTATTTTTTGCAATCGTAAAAATCCAAGTCTTGAAACTTGATTTCTTTTCATCAAATTTTCTTATGTTTTTCCAAACTTTTATAAAAACTTCTTGGAGAATATCAGAAGCATTTTCTTTGCCAACCAAATGTGCGACAAAATTAAAAAGAGGCTGGGAGTATCTGTCGATCAATTCTTTGAAAATTTCTCTATCTCCTTTTTTGTATAACAAAATTAAATTTTCATCTGAATCTAAATCTAAATCTTTCTGGTTTAAAGACATAATTAAAATATAGCACAAAAAACTTCTGAAAAGTTTTTACTCGACTAAAACTTTGACATTAGTATTTTCGTTTTTTATTTTCAAAGTCAAAATAGTGAACGAACCTAGAAATACTACAATACTCGAAACAATAAAGACAAAACTGTACGCGCTAATTTGCGCTTTCAAAATTATAAGTGCAACATATTTTTGAAAATCTACTAATGCTGTTCCAAAAAAATGACTAAATTGATTTATGCGCAAAACATTACTTTCGATTCGGTTATTTAGCAAAGTTCCAAAAAGAGCAATCCCGAAAGCTCCGGAAATACTTCTGGCAAGTGCAAGCACAGAGGAAGCAATTCCAATTTCTGTCGGTTTAACAACTGAAGCGATTATATTTGTACGTTGAGACATACCAAAGCCCATTCCCAAAGCCATCACGCAAAGTGGAATAATAACTTCAATTGAACTTGATTTTGGGTCCAAGAAAGAAAGCATGAACAAGCCAACTGAAGCGACAGCGGTACTTGCAAAGATTGCGTATTTCGCTTTTATTTTTCCAGCAAATTTACCTCCGATCGCCGCAGAAACAACCATTGTTATCGCCATTGGCATAAATAAATAACCTGCTTTTGTCGCATCGTAACCCAAAAATGTCTGCACGAAAACAGGCACCAAAAACATTGATCCCATCATTCCCATGAACACGATAAAGTTATTCGAAAGCGTATTTACAAAAGCTGGAATCTTAAAGAAACTCAAATCCACAATCGGCTCTTCAGATCTTTTCTCAATTTTTACGAAAATACTAAAGAACATTAATACAATAAAATAACAAACAAGACTTTGCGCTGACATCCAACCCCAACTAAAACCTTTTTCTAGAACAAGCATCAAAGATGAAAGAGTCACACCCAAAGTAATAGCGCCCCACCAATCAAACTTTTTACTTTTTACTTCGGATCTTGATTCGTTAATAAATCTCAAAGCCATCAATGTTCCAATAATTCCGATCGGCAAGTTGATAAAGAAAACGGATCGCCAACCAAAATTATCTATCAATGGACCCCCAACAAGCGGACCCAAAACAGATGCCGCCGCAAAAGATGTTGACCACAAACCAAGAGCTTGAGCTCGTTCTTTCCCCTCTCTGAACGTAACAGTAATAATCGCCATCGCCGTCGGATAATCAGCAGAGCCGGCAATTGCTTGAATAACTCTGAAAACGATCATTGAACTAAAACTCCAAGAAAGTCCTGCAAGCACAGAACCGATAATAAAAATACCGAAGCCAAGAATATAAACTTTTTTTCTTCCAATCGTGTCACCCAATTTTCCCCAGATAGGCACAAAAACCGCATTCGCTAAAATGTATGCTGTTGCAATCCATCCGGCAGTAGAAACTGATATACCGAAATCATTAATCATTTTTGGAAGAGCTAGATTAACAATCGTCTGGTCTAGCGAACCCAAAAAAGTTCCAATAATAACGGTTATCAGTATCCACCATCGCAGTTTGTTCTGCTTGGTTTCTTCCATAGTTTTTATTTATTATAAACTTCTATTTTTGCTGACATTCCATTTTTAAATTCTGGATGAGCAGCTGTGTCATATTTTACTTTTACCGTAAATTCTTTTGTTTCTCTTTTATCTGAGATACTAAAAACAACACTAGAATCTTTTGAAGTAGCACTGATTTCATCTACATAGCCAACAAATTTCTTTCCACCAAAAGCGTCTACTGTGAAAGTTGCAGGATCACCAATAGCGATGTCAGCAAAACCGGCATCTTCTTTGATAGTTCCAACTATTCGCATTTCATTTGGGTCAATCATTTTTACCACAGCTTGAGTAGGACTAAAAAGTTGCCCTGGCGTATTATTCACATCAATTACTAAGCCATCAATTTTTGCAGTCAAAACTTCTGCTCCAACGTGAGCAAGTTGTTGTCCCGCTGTCACCGTGTCGCCAGTTTTAACATAGACTTCATCCAAAATTCCAGCACTTGTTGGACTAATAGTAATAACAGGTGCAGAAACTGTCCCGTTTTCAATACTTACAGTAGAAACTGCTGACTTAACAAACAAAATTACTGTAACTATTACTATCACTAGAAATATTCCAGTTAAACTTTGAACCCAAGGTTTTTTAAATATACTTTCTTTAGGATTTTCCATAACTATTTATTATTTTAAAGTAATACTGATAACAGGTTTATTAAGTGGCACCGACTGCCCCACTTTTAGATTTTCATCAACTGAAGTAATAACTCCGTTTCCTGGTGCAATAATTAAACTATTTTCGTAAACACCAAGCGCAGCTTCATAAGCACCACGAGCCGCATTTATCTGGGCACGAGCAACGCTCATTTCTTCTGTTTCACTTCCAATATTTGTCGCAAGGTCAGAAAGAATTTTTTCTCTGTTTGCAACGGCCAGCTCATACGCATTTTTACTTGCCAAATATGTAGCGCTTTTTGTATTTGGAATTTCAATTTTCCAATTTATATTATCGTCAAAATAACCTTCTTTATTTACCCACTTAATTTGCAGACCACAATTCCCAAGTGCTACAGCATTTTCATATTTTACAGAAGCGGTACCAGTTTCAAGACCAGAAAACTGAAAAGAATGTCCTGTGTCATTATCAGATGAACCATAAGGATTCAAGAAATAAGTTCCTTCTTTTCCACAAGTATAAGTTCCAGAAATTATTGGATAATTAGAAGTTTGTTTATCCGGAATAGCCTCAAGACCACTTGAAAGCAAAGTATTGTAAGCATTTTGAACCAACAAATCTTGCTGCTTTTTTGTCGTCTTATACTGAGAGTTTAGAGAAGCGTATTGTGCTTCAGCCAAATCCAAAGCTCCTTTTGCCTGGCTTACTGCTCCCTGCGCTTCTGGCGCAGATACTTTTGCTAAAATATCTCCTTTTTTGACTTCCTGTCCAACTTTTGCAAAAACTGCTTCCAGTCTTCCGCTTCTAGAAAAAGAAAGATCTACGTTTCCAGTTAATTTTTGCGGAATAATACTTTTATTTTCAATATTAATTTTTGGTGCTCTTCCAACATAATTCAAGCCGAACAAAATAACAGCTACTCCAAGAACTGCTACTATCGGAATTACTTTTTTAGGTTTTGATAAAACTTTTTTAATTTTTGTTTTCATATACTTATTTTTTATTTAATTAATTTCGCACACATTTCATAAGGATTCTTGTTAAATCTTCTTTGTCTTTTTTTGAAAGTCCTTCAAGCGCTTTTTTGAAAAACAACATTTTTCTTTTATGAATAGAAGCAAATAATTTTTGCGCTTCTTTTCCCAATATCACATGCGTAGTCCTACGATCTCCATTCAACTGCACTCTTGATACTAATTTCTTTTTTTCCAAAGTATCTACAAGCGCGCTAGCCGACGGCGGAGTGATATTTAGTACCGAAGCTACTTTTTTCATAGTAATAGAGCCACTCTTTAGAATATTAGTCAGCACTTCGAATTGCGAAAGCGGAATCTTTAATCTCTTTGCTTCTTCAAACAAAGAATCCGTTATAGCCTGTCTAAACTCTAAAAGAAGCCCATCTAGGCTTGTTTTTTTAGTTTTTGTTTTCATATTTAAAATTTAAAATATCTAATAGTTAGATAAACTAAATATTATCATAAAGTTATTTTTTGTGCAAATAGAATAATTATTGAATTTAAAAATCTGGCGGTGTTTTTTGGACGAAGTTCGAACGTTTTTTGACGAAAATCCTGAAAACTAATTTGGACTCGGCGGGGCAAACTATTTTTCTGGGGGAATGGAATTGCCCCGCCTCGGCTTTCTTCCCGCCCGCAGGAGGGGTCTGGGGAGGAATGCGGGCGGGTTTTTGAACCTTTCCTTTTTCGCTTCCGAATTTCGTGCCAGTTGAAAACTGGCGCGCCACCTATTTAACTATTTTTTAAATCACTCATTATTTTTTTTGCCAAGTGATGAGCAAAATTTACTGCAACAGCATTTCCAATCATTTTATAACCGTCAGCAATATCACGATATTTGAAAATAAAATCATCGGGAAATGTTTGTATTCTTGCACACTCACGAACAGACAAACGGCGGTATAATTGTTCTTTTCCGGGAACAAAAATTCTTTTATTTTGTTCAATAAATTTCATTTTTGGTGCTTGTGGGTGAATTGGTGCGTGGCGACCACCAGCTTGAATTGTGAAAGAAGGCTCGTCCCAAGAACGGACACGATTTCGCGACATATAAATCGTTGAGAAACCGCCATTCATATATTCATGGTTTGGAATTTTCAACTCGTCGCCGTTTGTCTTGTTTTTATCTTTAGCTGGTTTTGCTAAACGCAAATCAAAAATAGCGTCTTTCAAAACAGGTTTATATTTTTGTGGTTCTGGAAATTCAAATTTCTTTTTTAATTTTTTATGATAACCAACAATAATAACGCGAAGCCTATCCTCTGGAACATCATAATCATTTGCGTTTAGAAGTTTGCAAGAAATTACATATCCGGCATTTTCAAATTCCTTGATTATATTTGAAAATGCCTCTTTGTGTTTTGGGTGTAAAATCCCCGATACATTTTCTGCAAGAAAAAATTTTGGCTGTTTTTCTTTCAATAAACGAATGTAGTCATAAAATAATTGACCTCGCTTGTCGTTTATTCCACGCCCAGCACCAGCCTCACTCCAACTTTGGCAAGGAGGTCCGCCAATAATTCCGTCAACATCGGGGATTTCAGACGCTGGAACATCAACAATACTTCTCTTGTCTAATTTTGTTTTTGGAAAATTATACTCAAATGTTTCCCAAATTGTCGGGTCGTATTCATTCGCCCAAACGACATGAAAACCAGCTCTTTCAAAGCCTAAATCTAACCCACCCGCACCTGTAAATAAAGAAGCTAATTTCATATTATTTTCTAAAACTCAATAATTTCGCCTCAAGCAATTTTGCTGGATTATTTGGCGATTTTATTTTTATATCTTTAATTAAAAAGTTATCACTAACTAAACTTTCAAGATGTTTTCTGTCTTTTTCTGGAAAAGACAAATATTTTTCTTTCAGCAAAATTGCATTAACAAAAAATTCAGAATTTTGCTCTGCCGGAACAACATAATCAAAAACTTTTATAGGATTTTCAATTCCCCACATTCCACGAATACGCAAATATGTTATTCCAAGAGGATCAACGCGATTTACTCTGCCGAGTTCGTTTGTTTCCGAAAATTCAACATCTTGTAATTCATTAACACCTTTTGAAATTTTATCTCTTATTCTTTCGTAAACTTCTTTATTTGCGGAATAACAATTACCATAAACAAGCCACAAGGCTTTTAGCTTGTCATCTTTTGAAACTCCAACAACATAAACTAAATCTTTTTCCCGCCAATCCTCACAATTTTTGCAAGCAGTGGTTATCATCGGACTATCAGAAAATAGTTTGTCTTTAGGATACGAACTATTAAGTGCAATTCCCGAACGCAAACTTTCAATTTTCTTAACTTCTATCGCATCACCTTGCTTGATAATAATGTCTGGCGGATTATTTTGATTTCCAATATAAGAAAAATATTTGCTGTAAATTTCATTTTTCTTTTCAAGATTATTTTCATTTAGGGAATTGCAAAATAAGTCTTTGATATAAAATTCTAAAGCGTCGCCCATACTGTTTGCTCGGTTGGCAGCACGATAATGAGAAACCAAATTTGTAATTGGATTTTTGACTAAATTTGATATTGCGATAAGTAAATTTGTTTCCATAGTTTTATTTTATTAAATCCTCAATCGGCACATTAAGTGCCTTCGCGATTTTTTTAATTGTATCAATAGTTGGATTTTGTTGTTTGCCTGCCTCGATATTGATTATCGTATTATTGGAAACATCAGCAAGACGGGCTAGTTTTTCTTGCGACAAACCCATTTTTTCTCTTATTCGTTTGATTTTGCTTGACTCTACCATATTAAAATAGTAATATTAAATTGTGGTATAATAATTATATGCTTCAACAAAATAACCACAATATAATATTACCAAAATATTTCGACTTCGTAAAGAAAAAAGGGAGTTCCTTAGCGTTGCCCGCGAATGGGTTGGGTGGGTCAAGGGCAACATCTCTTTTGGTGGCGCATTTTGCTTTGCAAAATACGAAATTCGGAAGCGAAAAAGGAAAGGTTCAAAAACCCGCCCGCATTCCTCCCCAGACCCCTCCTGCGGGCGGGAAGAAAGCCGAGGCGGGGCAATTCCATTCCCCCAGAAAAATAGTTTGCCCCGCCGAGTCCAAATTAGTTTTCAGGATTTTCGTCAAAAAACGTTCGAACTTCGTCCAAAAAACACCGCCAAGTTTTACATTCAGCGAAATTGAAAGATGTTGCCTCGGCGCAAAGCGCCTCGGCATGGTATTTTTCCGCAATTTTGAAGGCATTTTTGAAATCCAAAACCAAAGTGCGGTCGGCAATGCGGAAGTTCGCCGTGCAAAGCACGGGCAAAATGAAATTTTGCAAACCAATCTTTTTTCTTTCGCTTTCGGCGAAAGGTTGAGCGTATTTTTCTTTGATTGCCCAAAAACTAATTTCAAAACAATATGGACAACATAAATTTACAAACCAAAAAGATTTTTCTCTATGCCCGTAAATCCACGGACGAACCCGAAAGGCAGGTTTTGAGTATTGAGGCGCAAATGTTTGAATTGCGGGAATTTGCGAAAAAAGAAGGACTAAATATCGTCCGTGAATTTGTGGAAAGCAAAACCGCCAAAGAGCCGGGGCGTGAGATTTTTAACGAAATGATCACAAGCATAGAGAAAAATGAAGCAGAGGGAATTTTAGCGTGGCACCCCGACCGCCTCGCTCGAAATAGCATAGACGGCGGACGAATAATCTATTTCGTAGATACTGGCAAAATTACCACGCTAAAATTTCCAACTTTTTGGTTTGATCCGACACCGCAGGGAAAATTTATGTTGAGTATCGCTTTTGGGCAATCAAAATATTATGTGGATAATCTTTCGGAAAATATAAAGAGGGGTATTCGCCAGAAATTGCGAAATGGAATATGGCCCGCTTGGGCGCCACTTGGGTATGTGAACGACAAGAACGCCCGCTGTATTGCCGTGGACAAGGAAAAGGCAAAGTATATCAAGCGGGCTTTTGAAATGTACGCGACTGGCGAATACCCCCTCGCTCAAATCCGAAAGATTATCAATTCCTTGGGCTTGGTTGGCAAGAAAGGCAAAATGCTTTCCGTCTCAAATTATCAGTATATGCTGAAAAATAAAATCTATTACGGAATGATTGAATATAACGGCGAATTGTATGACGGAAAGCACGAACCGATTATCACAAAGAGACTTTTTGATTTATGCCAAGAAGTGATGATGAATAAGTCAAAACCGAAAACACCAAAACTCAAGCCATACATTTTTAGAGGATTTTTCCGTTGTGGGGAGTGCGGTTGTTTCATTACCACCGAAACGCAAAAAGGTCATAACTATTTGCGATGTACGAAACGGAAAAATCCTTGTTCGCAAAGGTATGTAAGAGAGGACGCCATCACTTCTCAAATTAAAGAGGAAATCAAAAAAGTTTCTTTGTCTTCCGCTTGGGCAAACGCTTCAATCAATTATTTTGAAAATGAAAAAATGAAACTTGCCCAAGCGGAAAGCTCTTTCGCCCAAGAAGCGAGAAATGAGCTTGTAGAGATAGAAACAAAACTTGATCGTTTGCTTGATTTACAACTGGACGGCAGTTTGTCGCAAGCAGAATATACCGCTAAAAAGCACAAGCTCATTCTCGCCAAAAAGGATTTGGAAGAAAAAATCACTGCTTTTGGGCGAAAGAGCAATAATCGGTTCGAACTTACCATTGCCTTTCTAAAAGACGCCAACCAAGCCGAAAAATACGCTCAACAAGAAAATCCCGAAAGGATTCGGGATTTTCTCAAAAAGATTGGTTCGAACTTCCGCATTGCCGACCGCACTTTGGTTTTGGATTTCAAAAATGCCTTCAAAATTGCGGAAAAATACCATGCCGAGGCGCTTTGCGCCGAGGCAACATCTTTCAATTTCGCTGAATGTAAAACTTGGCGGAGACGGCGGGATTCGAACCCGCGATGGGTTTTGAAGCCCATGCCTCTTTAGCAAAGAGGTACGTTAGACCACTCTGACACGTCTCCTTGAACTTTACTCTAACATATTTTCATTATTTTTCCATTTATGCTATATTGACTTTATATTTAAACAAAAACGGAGGCGTGGATGAGTGGTTTAAATCAACGGTTTACTAAACCGTCGTACCCTAACCGGTACCGTGAGTTCGAATCTCACCGCCTCCGCAGTAAGAACTTGGTATCGACAGACTCGCTGGCTTATGATTGTGAAACGACCCGAGTGGCTGATTACCTAAACTGGGATATATAAGCTAAAATTGATTTATATCTATGACTGAAGATTTATTGTTCAAAATAAAAGAAAAATCTAGTGAAATAGACTGGGCAGATACAGATATCAAAAAACCTTTAAGTATCAATTTTCCTGTACCTGTTTTACACGCGCGCTATCCAAAAATCCAGCAATATTTGTTATCTGTTGCGCAACTTAGTAATTATCATTTTCTTGAAAACGATTTGATTATTTGCGACATAGAAATTAAAAAACATCTCACAAAAAATATTGCGGATTTGCCAAATATAATTTTTCTCGAGGCAGCAGAAAATAAGACAAAAATTCTATCAGAAGCAAATATTCTAGTTAAACAAGTCACAGGAAAAAACTACAAAAGAATACTCGCTATTGGCGGTGGAATAATTGCTAATATTGCTTCATATATCGCAGAAAAGTTAGAGGTTGATATTGTTCATGTTCCCACTACAGTTCTTTCTATGTCTGATGCGAGTATTGGCGGAAAAGTCCGAGTCAATGACATTCAGGGAAATACTTTTATTAAACATGCGTATAAAACTTTTTATGAACCATCTGAGATAGTTCTTGATCCGCTTTTTCTTACATATTTAAGCGATGAACAGATACGAATTGGACTCGCTGAAATTATTAAGCACGCCCTCTATCAGTCTCCGTTACTTGCTGAGTATCTTTTATCAGATGCATTTCAGCCTTTTACCGACAGACTTAGCTTGTTGAGAGCAATTCTATGGGTCGCTGATCTAAAACGAATTTGTCTTGAGATCGATCCAGAGGAAACTAAAAATGGTTCATATAAAATTCTTCGAGCAGCGCATGATATTTCTGACAAACTTGAGGAAAGAAGTGGATTCACGTTGCCTCATGGAAAAGCCGTAGAAAAAGCAATGGTTGAAGATTTGTATTCTAACAAAGGAAAATCTGAGCAACTCGCTCGAATTTATCAAAAGCTTGGTATTGGATACACAACAGTATTTTCTTAGACTAAGACTCGAGTGCCTCAGTAAGACGTGTGAAAAAGTGCTAAAATATCCTTACTGGGCTTTAACTCGTGGGTACCTAACTCACATGGCCCGCAAAAATTAATGCTATAATATATCCATGATTTTAAAAAAGAGAAAGTCTTCTTTTAAAGCTAAAAAGAAAGAACCTGAAAATTTAAAAGAAGAAAACAAAAAGTTAAAAAAATTAAATGCCGTAAAAACAGATTTGGTTTCTATCAGCGCGCATCAAATACGTACTTCCCTCTCTGCGCTTAAGTGGATCATAAAAATGTTCTTGGATGGCGATCTTGGTAAGCTTACACCTGAGCAAGACACTCTACTGCGAAAAGCTTTTCAAGGGAACGAACGCGCTATCAATATTGTCAGTGAATTACTTCTAGCCAACAAAACTGAAAATCTAGAAGAGAAAGCGTACGATTTTGTTAAATTAGATATTATAGACACAATCGAGAGTTGCATCTTTGATTTTACTGGAGAGGCACGTTCTCAAGATATTGAAATAATTTTTCTAAAACCAAATGGGAAAGAACCGTTTGTAAGAGCAGACAAAGAAAAAATTCGAGTAGTATTTCAAAATCTTTTAGAAAATGCTATCAAGTACAGCAATCAACATAGTAAAATTTTTATAATATTAAAAGAAAATAAAGACGAAGTTGAGATTTCTGTAAAAGATTCTGGAATTGGCATCTCAGCCGAAGGACAAAAGAGAATCTTTGAGAAATTCTATCGAGACCTAACTGCCCAAAAAAAAGAAGTGGTGGGCTCAGGAATCGGACTTTTCACCAGCAAACAGATTGTTGAAAAACACTCAGGAAAAATATGGTTCGAAAGCAAAGAGGGTGAAGGTACGACTTTCTTCTTTACGATACCAATTTATAAGGGTAATAAATAAGTTGCATGCAATTGTGCAAATAGTATAATTATTATACATATGGCAAAAACAATACTTATAGTTGAAGACGATAATTTTCTACAGGGGCTTGAAGCCACCAAATTAAAAAAAGAAGGTTACGAAATTTTAACAGCTTCAAATAGTGTAGAAGCTTTTAAGCATATCGAAAGCCCAACAAAAATTGATTTGATATTACTAGACTTGTTGCTTCCAGAAGTGGACGGATTTATGATTTTGGAAAAAATAAGAGATAACAAGAATTATGTAACTATTCCTGTTATTGTTTTCTCAAATCTTTCAGAAGAAAAAGATATCAAGCGCGCAACTAAACTTGGAATTAGTGAATTTATGGTCAAGTCAAACTTTACACTAGATGAACTTGCAAAGAAAGTAAAAGATTTGATTGGTGTATAGATTGGTGCATAAATGGAATTACACGATAAACTTGAAGAAAAATTTAGATTAGATATTAATCAAAAAAAAGCTCTAAAGAGATTAGGGCTTTTTTCTGTTCGCGATTTACTTTATCACTTCCCTGTCAGATATTCTGACATAAGCACGCTCAAAAAAATTTCTGACTTAATTCCTGGAGAGGTAGCAACTGTCTATGGAAAAATTTCAAAATTAAAAACACGCAAAGCCTTCAAATCCAAAATTCCTATGGGTGAAGGTGAAATAGAAGATCTCTCAGGAAAAATAAAAATCATTTGGTTCAATCAAGCTTATTTGGCAAAAATGATTAAAAATGGCGAGAACGTAAAAATCACTGGAAAAGTTACTCAAAGCAAAAACGGTCTTTATTTAGCAAATCCAGAAGTTGAAAAAGCGCCAGACTTGCCGATAGATTCGCACGACTCTTTATTTAGCAAAAATACAGATAATAACACAGAAAATTCTGGCTTCTCTTATCCTGTTTATCGCGAAACCAGAGGCATCACTTCTAAATGGTTTTATCACGCAATAGAAAAAATTTTGAAAGAAAAAAGTTTAGATAATCTAGAAGATTATATTCCAAAAGATATTTTGGAAAAATATAATTTACCTAGCTTAAAAGCTGCTTTAATTTGGATTCATAAACCAAAAAATCCAAAAGACGCAGAAGCGGCGAAGAAAAGATTCGCGTTCGAAGAAGTTTTTTGTATTCAGTTGGAACGCCAACACGACAAACTAGAGTACAGAAAAAATAAATCTTTCAAAATTTCAAAAGAAGATAAAGATGTGAAAGAGTTTCTAGAAAGATTCCCTTTTGAACCAACAGATTCACAAAAAAATTCTATCCAAACTATTTTGGAAGACATGGGAAAAAATTTTCCAATGTCTAGATTGCTTGAAGGAGACGTTGGCTCTGGTAAAACCGCCGTGGCCGCAACAGCTGCATATGTGGCCGTCAAACAAAGACCCAAAGGTCAAAATTTTGGCAATCTACAAGTCGCCTATATGGCGCCAACAGAAATTCTTGCTTCACAACATTTTGAATCTTTTATTCAGTATTTCAAGCATTTGCCGATAAATATCGGCTTAATTACTGGCTCAGGTTGCAAAAAATTTCCGTCAAAAGTAAATCCATCTGGCTGGACGGATATTTCTCGTACTCAACTGCTCAAATGGTCAGCCAATGGCGAATTGCCAATTTTAATCGGCACACATGCGCTAATTCAAAAAACTGTAAAATTTAAAAATCTCGCATTTGTGGTAATAGATGAGCAACATAGATTCGGCACAAACCAACGCAGAAAATTAGTACGTAAAGATGGTGTTGCCCCACATTTGCTTTCTATGACTGCGACACCAATTCCCCGCACACTCGCACTCACAATTTATGGGGATTTGGATTTATCACTTCTTGATCAAATGCCAACAGGCAGAAAACAAATAATTACCGAAATTATCACACCAGACAAAAGAGAAAACACTTACGAGAAAATAAAAAAAGAATTAGAAGCCGGCAGACAACTCTATGTAATTTGTCCGAGAATAGATGAACCAGATCCAGAAAAAGAAATGGCTGTGCAAGCAAAGTCTGCTGTCGCTGAAGCAAAAAGATTAAAAAAAGAAGTTTTTCCGCAATATGAAATTGGTGTATTGCATTCAAAAATGAATAAAGATAAAAAAGAAAAAGTAATGAAAGATTTTTCTAATGGAAAAATAGATATCTTGTGCGCTACTTCGGTTGTTGAAGTTGGTGTAAATGTGCCAAACGCAACTGTCATAATAATAGAAGGCGCGGAGAGATTTGGTTTGGCTCAACTTCACCAGCTCAGAGGCCGTGTAATCAGAAGTAATCATCAAGCTTACTGCTATGTTTTCGCCGACGCAAAAACTGACAAAACTATCCAAAGATTAAATGCATTAAAAAATGCAAAAAACGGCTTTGAACTCGCAGAACTTGATTTATCTTTGCGTGGCGCAGGAGAACTTTCTGGCGCAAAACAATGGGGCATTTCGGATTTAGGAATGGAAGCTATCAAAAATATAAAAATGGTGGAAGCAGCAAGAACAGAAGCTATCAGATTAATTTCTGAAGATCCAGAATTAAAAAACTATCCCCTACTCAAACAGAGAGTTCGTGAGAAAGCTGGAGAGTTTCATTTTGAATAAAAGAAAAATTTTTACACTTGTCGTCACAAATAATTTCTCGCCGTCGCTCGAAATTTTTGCGACCCCGGCTCGCGGTTTTGTTTACTAACAAAACATCGCTCCGCCTCGGCCAAGCTAAAAATCTCCCATAAGGGAGATTTTTTTAACGCTTGTCCGCCCTCTTGGACTCGAACCAAGGACCCCAGAGGTATAAGCTCTGTGCTCTAGCCAGCTGAGCTAAGGGCGGATATGTATTAATATAGCATTACAAAACCAAACTCGCAAACAAAAACACTCTGAGATTTTCAGAGTGTTTTTTATTTTTTATTTAACTTCTTCTTCGAGCTTTTTCGGCATTATGCCATGAGCGATAATTATCTGTTCGTATTCGTCTTGCTCTAGAGTTTCAACTTCTATCAATTTGTCAGCTATCGCATCTAATGCTTTTTTATTTTCTTTCAAAACTTTTTCTGCCGTGATAATTCCATCATTTATTATTCTTGAAATTTCTGAATCAACTTTTTCAAACATTTTTTCAGAAAATTCTTTTTCCTCATTCATCCCCCACTGCACCTTTCCGCCATCACTACTCAAGGCTACGGGACCGATCAAGTCAGACATTCCCCAACGAGTCACCATTGCTTTTGCTAAATCTGTCGCAACTTGCAAATCACTAGACGGGCCAGTTGTCACATCATTGAAAATCATTTTTTCTGCAACATAACCACCGAGAGACATTGCGATATCATCAAGAAATTCTTTTCTGGACTGCAATCTTTTTTCTTCAAGTGGAAGCTTGAGTGTATAACCACCAGCTCTACCACGGGCCACGATAGAAACTTTGTGCACCGGATCTGCGTTCGGCAAAACAGATGCAACTAGCGCATGCCCTGCTTCGTGATAAGCAGTAATTTTCTTTTCATTTTTTGAAAGTAAGTGACTTTTTCTTTCTGGCCCCATCATTACTTTTTCAATAGATCTAATCAAGTCAAACTGAAAAACTTTCTTTCTATTTTCGCGAGCAGCAAGAATAGCCCCTTCGTTCATAAGTGAATACAAATCAGCACCAGAGAATCCCGGCGTACGTTCTGCAATTAATTTCAAATTAACATCTTCAGCTAATGGTTTTTTCGTTGCATGAATTTTCAAAATTTCTTCTCTGTCTGCTCTATCTGGTAAATCTAGTATTACTCTCCTATCGAATCTTCCTGGTCTCAAAAGGGCTGGATCAAGCACATCTGGTCTGTTTGTAGCAGCCATGACTATTACTTTATCATTCGGCTCAAAGCCGTCCATTTCAACAAGAATCTGGTTCAAAGTCTGTTCACGTTCGTCATTTCCACCACCAACACCAGTTCCTCTGACTCGCCCAACAGCATCTATTTCATCCACGAAAATAATCGCTGGGGCTGCGCGTTTTGCCATCTTGAATAAATCTCTCACTCTAGAAGCCCCAACTCCAACGAACATTTCTACGAATTCAGAACCAGACAGATGAAAGAAAGGCACAGAAGCTTCCCCTGCTACCGCTCTAGCCAACAAAGTTTTTCCCGTTCCAGGTGCACCAGTTAAGATCACACCTTTTGGAATTCTTGCACCAATATCCAAAAACTTTTTTGGACTTTTCAAAAAATCTACAATCTCTTTCAGTTCTTCTTTTGCTTCTTTGCAACCAGCAACATCTTTAAAAGTTATTTTATTATTTTTGTCATTCGGGTCTGTAATTCTTGCTTTTGACTGTCCAAAAGAAAAAGCTTGCATACCAGAACCCTTCGCCTGTCTAGACAAATACCAAAAGAAAAAAATTATAAACAAAACTGGCAATAAGAACGGCAGTAAATTCAACATCCAATAACCAAAGCCAGATTCATTTTTTACTTCTATCTGCGCAACAGCAAGCGCCTCTGGTTTTACCCCATAGTTAGATAAAGTTTCAGAAAGAGAAGTTTCTGCTTCTTTCTTTGCTTTCTTTACTTCGTCGTTTTGATACGTGATAGTCAAATCTTCTCCTTCAATCAAAATTTTCTTTACTTCCCCAGCTGATACACTTTTTGCCAAATCAGAAATTGGAACTTCCGGTACAACTTTCGTGCTTCCAGAAATCACTAAATACAAAGCTGTTATCAACATGAAAATCAAAAGCGCCCCAGCAATACTGCTAGAAAATTTGCTTTCTTTCTTCTTTTTACCTTTATTTTGCGTGTTTTTTTGGTTTAAAAAATTCATATCCATATACTAAAAGATTAACACAGAAAAATGTAATTGTTAAATACCATAAAATAAAAAAAATCATTTGCGCCCAAGCAACAAATGATTTTGGTTAATCAGAACCAAGATACACAATATCTGGCTCAAACTCGAGAGTAAAAAGTGTAGTTTTGGGTTGTTTGTTAATAAAAATCTTCAACCCTTTAAAAAACTTTTCATCAAGAAAATCTTCTGTCTTATTAGACTTCTTCATTTCCTGATATTTCTTTTCGATTTTTGAATTAATGTGCATATTTTTCGGATTTGCTTATTATAATACCATTATAAAATAAAAAGTCAAATGTTATTTATAAAAAGGCTTGAGAGCTGATTTTATGTTTTTTACCATTTCCAAGTCATCTTTAAAAAATCCATTAACAAACTCATACCTCCCTTTTTTAGGATTATACATAGAAACACTCTCTTCATATGTAAAATCACTACCTGAACCATAAGTTGCTGTACCGAAATCAATTATTACAGGCAAACCATCTTCGTTTATCATAATATTTTTTTCATGCAAGTCTCTGTGATAGATACCAACTTTATGCATAGTAGCAATCTGCTCCTCCAGCGCTTTACAAAAATTTTCATAATCAAATTTTTTAGGCATAAGTTCTGGTTTCTGAATCACCTCTGATATATTATATCCATCGACTCTCTCCATAAGAAAGTATTTTCCGTTTGGTGAATCTATAGACACCAAAATTTCTGGGGTGTTCACTCCGTTTTCTCTCAACTCTTCTTGGTATTTACTTTCCTGCTCAAGGTCATTGTATTGAATCTGTGGTTTTTCTTTAACTTTTTTTAAACAAACTCCCTTAAGTTTCTCTTCTTTAGGAACAAAAATCACAGCGTTCCCTCCCTCTCCGATTGGAGTTTCTTCAAATTCAACATTTTTAATACGCTCTAAAATAATGTCGACTTCATTCGACTCTATTAGTTTTTTTACGCTACTATTTTCAAAAATGTTTTTCATGATAATTTTATGAAAGTTATTATATCAAATTCTGTGGAGATGGGGGAAATCGAATCCCCGTGCAGAAGGTTACTGAAATGAAATCTACATACTTAGTTTGTTTTTTTGTTTAAACCTAAAAACTAATAAGCAAACAAAATGTTTTTAGATCGATCCTCTTTGTTTCGGAAAAGACCCGAGGCTTGTCTTCCCTATCCCGAAAATATTATGCCCCAAACTTATATATCGGAAGTCTATAAGCGAGACACCAGCCCTCTTAAGCGAAAGCTGGAGCAAAAGCGAAGTCCTTCATACCGAAGTATGGAGAAACTGAATCTTTTACTTTAGAAGCTAATTTTGCAATTAGTTTTTTGAATAAGTTAACGAGATTATTCAGCTCGGTATGCATCAAGACAAACAGCCAACTGTCTATGCCTTGCATCCCCATAAAAAATTTTCAAAGTTCACGCGTGCTTAGTCTCACCTATCTTTTGAACTCACGTCTAATCTCAATATCTGTCTCACGCTTTTTGATACTTTCTCTTTTGTCTCGCGTCTTCTTTCCTTTTACCAAAGCAATTTCTACTTTGATTTTTCGATTTTTATTATACATTGCAAGTGGCACTATTGTCAAACTCTTATTCTTTTCAGAATCAGCCAATTCTTTGATTTCTTTTTTGGTTAATAACAACTTCCTGTTTCTTAAAGTGTCATAATCAGCTGGTGTATTTTTTACTTGATACGGCTGAATATTCGCATTCATCAGAAAACACTCACCTCCTCTGATAATACAAAAAGCCCCTTCAAGAGAAACCTTGCCGGCACGAATAGCTTTGACTTCAGTACCAATAAGCTCAATTCCAGTTTCATATTTTTCTAGAATTTCATAGTCAAACCTAGCTTTTCTGTTTTCTGCATAATAAAATGCCATATTTATATACTAACATTTGATTTGAATTAAACAATAAAAAGAATAAAATAAAGTAATATATGGAAAAAAGAAAACTTAACGTCTCTGGATACAGAGGAATTTGGGGTGAAAGTTTAACAAAAGAAATTACTGAAAATTTTGTGAAAGCTTTTGGGTCTTTAATAAAAGAGACTTCTCAGTCTGAAAGGCCAACTCTTTTAATTGGCCGAGATGGTAGAGAAAGCGGACCAGAAATTAAAAAAATAATTATCGCAACTCTAGAAAATTTAGGAATCAACCCAATAGATGGCGACATCATGCCGACACCAACTGTGCTGTTTTCTGTCAGAAAGCACAAATATGACGGCGGAATAATAATTACCGCTTCACACAATCCGATAGAATACAACGGCTTAAAATTTGTGAATAGAAACGGCTTCTTCGCAACAAAAGAAGAAATAGCAAAGATAAACGAATATTACGAACAGAAGCAAACTGAAAAAATAGAAACAAAAAATCTTTCAGAAATTTCTGAACAAAAAGAGTTAAATATCCCGAATTTTACAAAAGAACACGCTGACCAGATTCTTTCTAAAATAAACGTAGAAAAAATAAAATCTAAAAAATTTAAAGTCGCCGTTGATATGATTAACGCTTCGGCTTGTGTGATAGACCCATATTTATTTGAACAGCTAGGTGTTGAATTAATTCAAGTTAATAATATTCCAAATGGAAAATTCGCCCATAGACCAGAGCCGCTGAAAGAGAATCTGACAGAAATCGGAAAAATAGTGAAAGCATCTGGAGCTAATCTAGGTTTTGCTCATGATCCGGACGCAGACAGACTTGTTATGATTAATGAACTTGGTGAGGTTGTGCTAGAAGAATACACTTTGGCTTTTAGTGTTGAAAATATTTTATCTAAAAATCCAAATCAAAATATTACGATCAATCTTTCTACTTCACGCATGAGTGAGGACATCGCAGAAAGATATGGCAGTAAATGTTTTCGAACGAAAGTTGGTGAAGCAAATGTAGTTGAAGAAATGCAAAAAAAGAACGCTGTTATTGGTGGCGAAGGAAACGGCGGCACTATCTACCCTGCTATTAACTTCTGCCGAGACAGTTTTGTTAGTATTGCGCTTATTTTAGAACTATTAGCTGAAAGAAACCAAACTGTAACAGAATGCATAAATTCTCTGCCAAAATATTTTATAAAAAAAGACAAAATGCCAGCAAATAGAGACTTAAATGAAATGTTTGCAAAGCTAAAAGAACACTTTTCTAATACTCAAACAAATGAAGAAGACGGATTGTATTTGAGTTTTCCAGACAAATCATGGGTACATTTACGCGCCTCCAACACAGAGCCAATAATAAGACTATTTGGCGAAGCTGCTAATGAAGAGCATATCGAGTCTTTATTTAACGAGATAAAGTTGACTTTGGGCTTATAATAAGCTATTATCTACAGAAGTTAAGTATTTATTTATATCAATTGCGTGAACGAATAAACAACCAAATAAGGGCTAAAGAACTCCGAGTCATAGACAACGAAAACCAAAACCTAGGCGTTTTGACTTTTGCGGAAGCGTTAAAAATTGCTCAAGAAAGAAATTTAGATCTCATAGAGATATCACCAAATGCCAATCCTCCAGTAGCGAAGATAATGAATTTTGGAAAATATCAGTATGAGACAAGCAAAAAGCTGAAAAAAGCTAAAGCTGGAGCAAAGACGACAGAAACAAAAGCAGTACAAATCAAAATAGGCACAGGTGACCATGATTTAGAGCTAAAAGCTAAAACAGCTTCAAAATGGCTCAAAGAAGGACACAGAATCAAAATGGAACTGTTCTTATCGGGAAGAGCAAAGTACATGGATGAAAAATTTTTGAAAGAACGCTTAGATAGAGTATTAAACTTAATCACTGAAGAATACAAAATAGCCGAGTCTTACAAAAAAGGTCCTAAAGGTTTATTTATAACAATAGAAAAAAAATAATTTTATGAAAACAAACAAATCATATACAAAAAGATTGAAGCTAACAAAAACAGGAAAGCTTATTTCAAGAAAACCTGGTTTTAACCATTTCAATGCTAAGCAATCAAGAACAACACAATTATCAGGTCGCAAAGGAAGTAGTTTTGTTATCAAAAACAAACCAAAAAGTCATTTATTGCCTTTTTCCTAATTAAAAAATAACAAGTAAGAATTTTATAAAAACATGACAAGAGTTAAAAAAGGAGTACATGCGTTAAAAAGAAGAAGAAGTGTTCTAAAACAAACAAAAGGTTTTAGACATGGATTAAGATCAAAGGAGCGTCAAGCAAAGGATGCCCTACTCCACGCAGGAAATTATTCTTTTGCACACAGAAAAGACAAAAAGTCACACAATAGAACTTTGTGGAATATAAAAATAAATGCCGGAGCCAGAGAGATTGGAATGAGTTATTCAAAACTAATCAGTGGATTAAAGAAAAATAAAATAGAATTAGATAGAAAAATCCTAGCAGACCTAGCAGAAAACAATCCAGAAACATTCAAGAAAGTTCTAGCAAATATAAAATAACAAACTAATTAAAAAACCCAGAGTACTCTGGGTTTTTTAATTATATTTAATCTTTATATCTTTATATCGGCTTATATTCTGGAACTTTGTATTTCTTTACTATCTCTATAACGTCAGAAACTAATTTCTTTGGATCTTCACCGAATACAATTTTTTCATTTGGACGATGTCCTTTTTCTATTATTTCTTTAATTTCTCCGGACATTTCCCATTCCCCTTCGTAGATTCCTATCGCTTTATCGTCTTCAAAAGCAATCGTAAATTCATGGATAGTACCAATACGGCCACAACCACAAATTACAGCGTCAGAAGCTCTAGTAAGCAACAAATCTCTACCTGGATAGCCAAAACCTGTATAAACTATCAAATCCATATAATCTAACGGAAGCTTATAAACTTCTACGTGTTCTTTTTCTGTAGATGCTGGAGAAAATCCGATAGAAAGACCTCCGACTTCTTTTGCTCCCATAGCTGCCCAAAGCGGAAAACCCGTTGTAGCACCAGTTACAAGAACAGCTCCTTGTCGAGCAATTTCTCTCCCAAGTTCTTTTGCTTTTTCTAAAGCGTTGATACCACAGTGTCCTGTTTCTGCCGCGCCAGAAACACAAATTTTTACTTGTTGATGACCGTGTTTTGTATACGGATTTAATGAAAGTGAGTCCATGTTTAAAATTATATATTAAAAAATAAGTCTAGTAAATAAAAACGTAAAACAAAAATTAACAATTTAAAATAACAGTGCTTCCCTCTTCTGGAACATGCGCTTCAACTCCTAAATTATCCAAAAGCTTCTGAGAAAGATACATTGAGGATCTCGGTTCACCCATAACCACAAAAACTTTTTTAAGTGTTTCCATTGAATTTTCAACAAACTTTAACAATGCATCTGAATCTTTATGTCCAGAATAACCACTTATTGTTACAACTCTTGCTCTCACTGGAACATCTTCACCATATATTTTTACAGTTTTTATTCCTTCTTGAATCAAACGTCCAATTGTTCCAACTGCTTGATAACCAGTGAGAAGAATAATATTGTTTGGATCTGGTAAATAATGTTTTTCATGGTGCACAATTCTTCCACCTGAAGACATGCCAGAACCAGCAATTATTATTTTTGGATTTGGCACTTCATTTATTTTTTTTGATTCTTCTGAATGCAAAGTCAAATGGAGTCCTGGAAATTCAAATAAATGTTTTTCGTTCACCATGACTTTCTGCGCTTTAACGTTAAAATAATCTTTGTATCTTTCAAAAACCTCAGTCAGACGAATAGCTAGAGGAGAATCCAAAAAGACTGGCATCACAGGAACTCGATTGTGCTCCACGAGATCGTCCATTTCGAATAAAAGTTCCTGTGCTCTTTCCAAAGAAAAAGTTGGGATAATCAAAGTACCTTTTGCTTTATAATTATCTTCTATCGTAGCTTCTAGTAATTTTTTTCTGTCGTCTCTTGATTCATGATTTCTATCTCCATAAACACTTTCCATTATTAAATAATCTATGTCATCTATCTTTTCTGTGTCTGGTAACAATGGCGATGGGCTATTGCCCAAATCTCCAGTAAACAAAATTTTCTTTTTATTATAAATAAACTCAACCATTGCAGAGCCTAAAATATGTCCAGAATCTCTGAAAGAAACTTCAAAATTGTCTGCGAGCTTTATTGTTTTATGATATTCGAATCCTTCCCAAAGAGATAGAGTTTTTTCTATTGTTTCTTCGTTATAGATTTCTTCTAGATTGTATTCTTTATTTTTAGAAAGAATCGTCATTGTATCTTCTAACATCGGACGAGCCAACGCTTGAGTTGGTAAAGTAGAATAAATTTTTCCTTCAAAACCTTCTTTAACCAATTTGGGAATTCTTCCCAAATGATCTATGTGTGCATGCGTAACAAAAAGGATATCAATTTGTTTTGGATCATATGGAAATTTGTCCCAGTTTATATCATCAGCAAGTTTTATCCCCTGAGTCAACCCGCAGTCTACTAAAATTTTTTTACCTTCGACTTCAAATAGAAAATTGGCACCGGTAACCGTACCTGTTCCACCACAAAATGTTAACTTAGCAATACGTGACATGAACTTATTATAACTTATTTTCTTCTTTTATAAAAATTCTTTTTACAAAATAAATAGTAGCGAAAGTACCACCAGCCAAATCACAAAAAATATCAGAAACAGTATCTAAAATATTAAAAGGATTTTGTGCAATTGTTTCGTTAACAAATATTTCAAAAAATTCCCAAAAAATGCCAATTGTTAAAACAATAAGCAATATTTGTATTATATATTTATAAGTTATTTTTTGTTCTTTGGTAGGAAATATCCAAAGCGCAGCCAAAGCAACCCAAAAGCCACCCAGAGTGTGCATGATTATATCAAAATACCATACAGAATAATACCAATAAAACTTACTTCCAATGAAATTCAAAAAGAAAATAAACAATATAACTGTGGCTAACCGGATAAAAAGTTTTTTCTTGTCCATTTTTTAATTATATCTTAAAAATTCTGTTAGAAAAGAAAAAATCCGTGTAAAAACGGATATCTTCTTAGGACTATTTTCAATATATTACCCTAGCTTTAAACTAGGTGGATGCTAGACACAAGGGACCAAGGTCGATTGCGATCGAAGCTTCCATATATATAGTGTTCTAGGTAATAATTGAAAATAACCCTACTTAAATTCTAACCAAAAAATTTTCTTTTGCAATAGAAAAAATCAAAAAACCATAACTTATTTTAAAAAACAAGTTGCAAAAAATAAAAACCCACTTTTGTGGGTTTTTATTTAAAAAAATTTATTTTTTCTTTGTCTGAGTAAATTTTTCATGAACAACCTCGTAGTCAAAAAGCTCGTTTTCAGAAAACCAATGACTTATTTCTAGTTTTGCTTCTTCTTCATTTCCAGACGCATGAATTAAATTTGGAATTCCAACTTTGTTAACATCACCATGCGTATAACTCATATGAGCATAATCCCCTCGAATCGTACCAGGCTGAGCTGACTTTGGCTCTGTTGAACCAACCATCTTTCTAACTAAAGTTACAGCTTCAATCCCTTCCAAAACGAAAGCAACTACTGGACCAGCACTCATCATTTCTAAAGTTACATCAAAAACATCTTTTCCTCTTCGGGAAACTAATTTCCCTATTTTTTCATAATGATGAAAAAAATGATCATAATCTGGCTGAAGCATTTTTGCTCCAACTATTTTTAATCCGACTCTTTCAAACCGAGATAAAATTTCACCCATTACTCCACGCTGAACAGCGTCCGGTTTAAAAACTATTAGGGTTCTCTCCAAATGTGCCATAAATTTAAAAATTTAAATTAATAATAAATATATCTTAGCAGAAATTGAGCTATTTTTCAAAAATATAATAAATATTTATCTTTCGTATTTTCTCATAATTCCTGCTTCAATATCTTCCCTATCCCGTCCGTACTTCAAATAAGAAAGTTCTTTCAATGGTTCTACAATTTCTAAATTTCCCTCCTCCGGAGCTATTGTGTGCATATTAAATGGTTTTGTCGGCTGCCCTTTAACTAACATATTTACGTACGCATTATAGTTATCTAATTTCATAATATCAGCAGCTTTGAAAGTCGGTAAAAATCTTTTTTCTAAAAACTGTGCATCTTCAGAACTCACACGAAAAACAGCCATCGAACCAACGTTTCCAAAAACAGCATTTTTTATGCCTTCTTCAAGTTGCGAAATATATTGGTGCGCTATATTCAAAGACAATCTGTATTTTCTAGCTTCTGAAAGAATAGATGCAATAGAATCTGTAGTTACGTTTTGGAACTCGTCTATATACAAATAAAAATCATTCATCTTTTTTCCAAACATATCTACACGAGAAAGCGCCGCCATTTGAATTTTTCCTACCAAAACTAGACCAATCAAGTTTGCATTCATTTCACCTAATCTACCTTTTGAGAGATTAACTAGCAAAATTTTCTTGTTGTCCATTATTTCTCTGAAATTGAATACAGATTTTTCTTGAAGCACCACTGGTCGCATAATATCGTTTGAAATAAAGTTATCAAATTTAGAAGTAATATACGGCACAAAGTTCGCAAGACCTTGATCTCCTGTCGTTTGTTCTGCTGAAGCCCAAAATTGCTTAATAATAGGATTTTTACATTTTGAGAGTTTCATATCACGAAATGCCTTATCAGAAAGAATTCTAGATATTTCAAGTAAAGTACAACCAGAATCTGGATCTTCCATGGCAAGAAAAGCACTGTTCTTGAAATACTGTTCGAACATTGGACCTCCAGAGGTTTTCATATCGAAAAGCTTGTTAAAAATTCCCATCAGTTCATTCACTACAAAAGTCTTCTGTTCAGGATATTTTGGGTCAAATTCAAGCATATTAAGCCCCATTGGTCGTGCTGTATATGCAGGGTCAAAGTATATAACATCATCTATTCTATTTTCTGGAATTCTAGAAAGGATAGTCTGAATATCAGTACCGTGTGGATCAATATAACAACAGCCATCACCATTTTTAATATCCTGAGTTATCATGTTTAACATAATATTAGTCTTACCTGTCCCGGTCTGACCAATTACATACATATGACGGACTCTATCTTCGCGAGCCATACGAATTTCTGTATCTTTGCCACGATAGCTATTTATACCCAACACAATCCCCTCTTGCCCCATTTCAAACGGAGCTGGGGCAATTCCTGCTTTTGCTTCCTTAAGTTGTCCTTGACCAGTAATTCCAACAGGAAAATGAAATACTGAAGAAAGTTCTTTTAAGTTCATCGGCAAAATTTTATTTGAAGGAAATGTTCGGTAAGAAAAATCATGAAAGAAATTTTTTAAATCTCCACCAGTCATTTTTTCAAAAACAATAGAATTACTTGCTGATTCAGTAAACTGATTAAAAGAAGATTCTATGTCACCCAAAATAGCGTCCGCCCTTTCTTTTGTTTCAGCAGAAGTGGCTATTCGAATACTTGCTTTCATAATAGAACTCTTCAATTTTTTATTAATATTTTCAACAGCGTTCTGGTCAACCGCTCGTCTACCTTTCATATATTTTTCTTTCTTTTCTTCTTCTGTTTTTTTTGTATCAAAAAATAAACCTTTTGCCGCCTGCATAAAAGCTTTATTGAACTTATAAAAATTATCAGCAGCATATTTGACAGACATACCATCTTTTACATCGTCTAAAATCAGATGAAATTGATCTATAAATTTAGTTCCAGCTGGAGCAACCAATAACTGAATCGCTGCTCCCTCCCCTTCAGATTTTAATTTTGTGAATACATTCAAAATAGTATTCATTGGGTCATGATCTATTTCTTCATAAGTTTTTATAGGTAAAACTGGACGCTCTAAAAAGCTTGCATAAGCTCCAGCTGAATATCCTTTTTCTGTAAAAATATTATAGTCATCAGAAACTTCTACAATTTTTGCATCGTGATAAAAAGCTAAAACTTGTTTTTCAAAAAGAGAAACATACTTATTTGGAACAGCGGCATAAACGACAACAGAGTCTCTGCTGTTTTCGAGAGCCACTTCTAATGTAAAATAATTTTCTTTCTCATTGTTTTTATCTTCTGCAATAGACTGCATTCCAGCATAGAACTGCTCCATTGCACCAATAAATTCTTTAAAACCTTTTTGTTTATCAGCCTCATCTTGTGGTGGAGGAAGTGTAATTTCAAAAAGCGTCATGTGCAAAGATTTATGCAACGGCGTTCCTTCTTTCAAACCCAAAATAGGCTGGCCAGTTTTCAAATACTGAATCAAAAGTCTATGAAAATCATCATCTATGTGAGGATTATTCATCGCTTCAACCACTGATATTGCATTACGAATACCTTTTGTTAAAACAATTCCCAAAAGTTCTTCCATCACTGAGTCATGCGCTTCCGGTTTCAATTTGAGTACTATTTCTCCAACTTCTTTTTCTTTCATCAACTGCGATTTGTGCACAGCTTCTTTTGCTGGAACCTTTTTATATTCTTCTACTATATTAACTGCTGCTTTCTCGCTAGTATTTTCAAAATGTCCTAACTCTTTAAGCTCTTGCTCTCTCTTTGCCACATGCGCACGCAAATAATCAAGCTCTTCAGTCGGGCTTTTGAATTTTGGCATTTCTTTAAAAAACGAATTGGAAGATCCAAACATACTCTATATTATACAGCAAAATCCTTATTTTAATGATATTTTATATACTTGACTTTTTATGTTTATTATGATATACTGTTCTTGTAGTTAATTAAGAGAAAGTATATAATATAAACAAATAGAAATTAGTATTATTAGTCGATTTTATAAAAAATTAATTAAAAAAATATTTATGAGTAATCAAGAATTTCCACCAAGATCAAGCGATCAAGCTGATGTATTGGAAAACAAAGTTTCTAATGTAGAAACTCCAAAAGTATTAAGTGAACAAGAAAAATTAGCCGCTGAAGCTATGCAACAGCAAAAAGGAACAGAGAAAATTACAAAAGAAGAAAAAGAAAAAATTGGCATTTGGACAAAATTAGGAAGAACATTTAATACAGAGAAAGCTTGGAAAAACGCTCCTATCGCTGCCTTAGAAAAGCATGCGGAACAAGTATTTAAGAATCCTGGTGGCAAAAGAAAAATGATGAGATATCAGGAATTAAAAAATTCCGGAGATCTTGATAGAGCAAAAGCATTCTTAATAGCTATTAGCGCACAGAATTATGAGCTTCCAGATGAAAAAACATATGATGATGTAAACAAAAGATACACGAAAGACACTGACACAGGAGGAACATTTGGGCAATAATATATATTTATCGTTACACAAAACAAAAACCCGCGTTATGTGGGTTTTTGTTTTGTTTTTAAATTTTAGTTAAAATTTCTGGGTCACCGTCTGTAATCAAAACAGTATGCTCGAAGTGAGCGCTCTTTTTTTTGTCTAATGTTGTAAAAGTCCAATCATCATCTTCTACCACAACGTGTTTGGAACCGTTATTTAGCATCGGCTCTATCGCTATCACCATCCCTTTTCGCAACTTCTCACCCTTGCCCGGTTTCCCAAAATTTGGAATAAAAGGATCTTCATGAATTTTTTTTCCTACGCCATGGCCAGCCAAAACTTCTACAATTCCGTATTTATGTTTTTTTACAAAATTTTCTATCGCATGACCAATGTCTCCAGTGTGGTTCCCTTCTCTCGCAGCTTCAATACCGATTTCTAAAGCTTTCTGGGTTACTTCTATCAACTTTTTAGATGAATTACTTATTTCTCCCACACCAACAGTCATCGCCATATCTGAAAAATAACCGTCGTGCTCTAGACCCAAATCAATAGATACGATATCCCCTTCTTTTAAAATTCTATTTTTCTTTGGTATTCCGTGCACAACTTCTTCGTTTACTGAAACACACAAAGCTGCGGGAAAAGCGTAACTCGCTCCTTCCGGCTTGTAATTCAAAAAAGCCGGGCGATCACCCATATCTCTGATTAACTTTTCTGCGTATTTATCAAGATCCCATGTTGAAATACCAGGCTTTATCATGTCTTTAACTTTATTCAAAACAACAGCGAGCCTTCTGCTTGCCTCTCGAATTTTCTCTATTTCTTTTTCTGTTTTTATAATTACCATATTCTAGTTTTTAATTTATTTTTACCTGATTTTATTTGATTAGCGTGCCTAAAAATTTACCATTTTCTAAATAGCCTGTCAAATTAGAAACTGGTTTTCCGTTCATGATAACAACTTCTATGCCAACAGTTTCCGCTTCTCTAGCGGCAGTAGGATCAAACGGTGTATTTAATCCTGGATTCCAATCAGTTGGAATTAATTTTCTATATTCAGCCCATGAGATCTCTTCGATCTTCTTTGCGTCTGGATTTAGCTTCGGATCTGAATCATAGACATAGTCGGTATTTGAAAGATTTATAACAACTTTTGCTCCGACTTTTTTAGCTAATTCGATAGCGTCCCAATCTGTGCTGTGCCCTGGTTCATAGGCAGAACCAATATAAATTGGTCTTTTGAAATCTAAATTTTCAGAAAAATCACTAACAACTTTTTCGTTCGCGTATTCACCAAAGATAGTTCTAATTAGTTCTGCGTTTAATTTTAAAGAAGCGATCCCAATCCAATCCAAATCATCATTATTTGGCGTTGAAATTTCCTTAGCTGCATTCTGATATTTTCTACAAATTTTTCCGCCACCAGTTATAATGATAAATTTTTTATTTTTGGCAACCTGAGAAAGAATCAATTCTCTAAAATCTTTCAAGAAATCAACATCTATTTGCTCTGGCACTATCAAAGAACCTCCTAGTGAGATTATAATTATGTCTTCTTTATGTTCCATATTATTTATATTGCTAAAGCTTTAATAATATCTTTGTGCACATCTTCAACAGATTGTTCTCCGTTTATCGTTATTATCTCATAGCCAGCTTTCTCAAGAAAATAATTCATAGCTGGAACTACGTTGTTTTTATACTCATTAAATCTTCTTCTTAATCCTTCTTCAGTATCATCTGCTCTGCCTCTCAATAAATTTCTCTTCATTGCTTCTTCTTCTGAAAGTTCTATATAAATAATTTTTATATTTTCTCTTTTGAAAAATTGCATCATTTTTTCAAAACTTTCAGACTGCTCAACAGTTCTTGGATAGCCATCTGCGATCAAATGCTTATTTTCATCCAAAGAAGAAATTAGCACATTAGTGAAAAGCGCTGTCGTCAAAAAGTTTGGCTGAAGCTCACCTTTGTTCATCGAGTCTTTTATCAATTTTGCCGTAAAATTGTCTAATTCTAGGATTTTTCTAAACTCTTCCCCTGTCCCACCATAGACAATATCTCTATTATCTTTAGTCTTTATGTATTCCATCAAGAGTTTAATTTGAGTCCCCTTGCCAGAGCCGACCTGACCGAAAAATACGAAAGTTTGTGTTTGCATTATATTAGAATACAAAATTTGAGCTTAAAAATCAATAATGCTATTATTTAGTTATAAAATAATATGAAAAAAGAAATTATAACAATAGCTGGTACTGCAGGCAGCGGAAAGTCTAGTACTGCAAACTTAGTAGCTCAAAAACTTGGTTTTAAAAGATTCTCATCTGGAGACTTCATGCGAAAAATCGCTTTAGAGTTAAATATGAGTCTAGACGAGCTTTCAACCAAGGCTGAAACAGATAGCTCTATCGACGAAAAAATAGACGCAGAAGTTAAGAAAGCCGGTGAAAATACTAAACTAGTAATAGATTCACGCTTAGCTTTTCATTGGATACCAGATTCTTTCAAGGTATTTTTGGATTTATCACCAGAAATAGCAAAAAATAGAATTCTAAGCGACCTGAAAACTAACACGCTCAGAAAACAAAGCGAAGATGCTTCCAGTCCAGAAGAAATTTATAAAAAAATAACAGACCGTTTAGAAAGTGAGAAAAAAAGATACATGCAGCTTTACAACATAGATTATACAGATAAAAATAATTATGATTTGGTTATAAATACAGATATAAATAATCTAGAAGAAGTGGCAAATATAGTAGTAACTGGCTATAAAAATTGGCTAGAAAAATAAAATTTTAGAAATTTAAAAAAATCAAAAAGTAAATAAAAAATAAAAACCCGAACTCGGGTTTTTATTTTTCTGATTTTTTCTATTAAGCTGCTCTTAGTATTCTCGCATTGAGATCTGTGCGTCTATTTTCTTTATCAAATCTAGAAGTACTGAGACAACGATCAACAAAGCTGTACCGCCAAGAGCTATCGCTGTTATTCCCGTAACTGCTCTCATAATCAAAGGCAAAATTGCAATGAATCCCAAGAAGACTGCTCCAAGCATTGTAATTCTGTTTAGAACTTTGGTGATATAAACTGAAGTTGATTGACCTGGTCTAATTCCTGGAATGAAAGCTCCGTTTTTCTGTAAGTTAGTTGAAAGTGCTTCTGGATCAAAAGTAACTGCTGTGTAGAAGTATGTGAACAAGAAGACTAAAACGAAATACAAAACTCCGTACAATAATGAAGTTTGAGAAAATGAAGAAAGTGCGTGTGAAATTTTCAAAACTGTAGCATTACTTGAACTTGCCAAAAAGTTTCCGATCATTTGAGGAAAAAGCAAAATTGACAAGGCAAAGATTATCGGAATAACTCCAGCTTGGTTCACACGTAATGGAATATAAGTAGAACCTCCACCGTACATTTTTGCTCCCCTAACCTGTTTTGCATAAGTAACTGGAATTGGTCTTTCTGCTTCTGTAACTATAACAACTCCTGCTACTACTAAAATTCCAACAACTATAAACATTATATAAAGTGGAATTTGTGATACATCAAATGAGAACAAAAGTTGTCCAACTTCAGAAGGAATTCTTGAAACGATACCGGCAAAAATCAACATTGAAACTCCATTTCCAATACCGAATTCTGTCATTAATTCTCCGATCCACATTAGCAACATTGATCCTGCAATAACAATCACCATATTTGTAATTCTGTCGAAAACAGTTAAGTTTACCAAAATATTTTGACGTTCTAATATTGCCAAAAGACTATAACCTTGAATTGCAGCTAACGGAATCGTAAGCAGTCTTGAATACTGAGTGAATTTCTTTCTGCCTAATTCTCCTTCTTCATGATAAAGCCTCTTAAGAGCTGGAACCATGATAGTCAAAAGCTGCATGATGATAGAACTTGTGATATAAGGTCCAACTCCAAGCATTATGATCGAAAGATTTGAAAGTCCACCTCCAGAAAAAATGTTTAGAATTCCGAAAAACTGGTTATTAGATAAGAATCTATTAAGCTGCACTGTATCGATTCCAGGAATTGGAATAGCAGAAAGTAATCTGAAAATAACCAAACCTCCTAACATAAACAGAATCTTATTTCTCAAAGATTTATCTGACCAAACTAATTTAATTTTGCTTAAAAATTTGTCCATAATTTTTATAAATTTTTATAAAACTGAACCACCGGCCTTTTCTATCTTTTCTTTTGCTGAAGCTGAAACAGAACATTTTGAAACTTGAATTTTAATTCCAAAATCTCTTTTACCAGCTAAAATTTTAACAGCTGGCACAACTCCTTTTTTCTTTTTTATTATATTCAATTCTAAAAGCTTAGTTGGATTGATTTCTCCATCTTTTGTAATCTTATCTAGAGATACACCCACTGGTTTAATCTGGAAAGAATTGAATCTGTATCCTCTGTTCTTTGGTAATCTTTTTATGATGTCACGAAGTTCTGGACGTCTCTTGTTACCAGCTCTCGCTGTTTGTCCTTTTCCTCCACGACCAGAAGTCTTTGCGTGTTTTCCACCACGTCCGACTATTCTGTCTTTTTTATTCTTATGTGTTCTTTTAACGTTATGTATTTGCATAAAAATTTAAATTATTTTTTAACTTCTCTTTTAACAAAAGGTCTTTCTGATTTAACGAACGGCTTTTCTGTTGTCTGACTTTCTACTGGTCTAACATACTTTGTTGAAACTTGTGAAAGTGCTGCCATAACTGCTTTTGAGTTATTTAGCTTATTCTTAGTTCCAGACAAAATTTTTCCTGTTACATCTTTGATACCTGCTAGTTTAATGATATCACGAAGTACTGAACCAGCAACCAATCCTCTTCCTTTGTTTGGAATAATTACTACTTTTGAACTTGAGAATTTTGCTGAAACTTCATGAGGCAGTGAAGAACTTTTAGTCAAATTAACTTTGATCATATTCTTCTTAGCATTTCTCAAAGCTTTATTGATAGCCAAAGAAGTATCTCCGGCCTTCCCAAGTCCTAAACCAACAGCACCTTTTTTGTCCCCTGCTGCCAATGTAACACTGAAAGAAAATCTTCTTCCTCCAGCTACAACACGAGTAACTCTTCTAATATCAACAATCTTTTGGTCAAATTCTGGTTTTGGTCGGTCAAAAGAAGAAGGTCTTCTTCCTGTATTTCTTCTTGGGCCAAAACCTGAGTTTGCACTTGTACTTGCATTTGCGCTTGTATTTGAATTTGTATTTGTTTTTCCTTTTTCCATATTTTTTAAAACTTCAAACCAGAAGCTCTGGCTTCATCAGCTACTAATTTAATACGGCCTGTGTACTTAAAACCATTTCTATCAAAAACAACTTTTGATATTTTATTCTGAAGAGCTAGTTCAGCTACTTTCTTTCCAACTTCTTTTGCTCTTTCTGTCTTTGTGCCTTTGGTCAATTTAATGTCACTAGCTTGAACAATAGTTTTTCTTGTATCATCATCAATTATTTGAGCATAGATAAATTTATTAGATCTGAAAACTGAAAGTCTTGGACGATCAGAAGTTCCATGAATTCTTGATTTAATCTTTGCTTTTAATCTCATTCTTTTTTCGTTTTTCTTTTGCATATGTTTAAAATTAAATTAAAAGCTTAGACGGTTTTCTTACCTTGCTTTCTTCTAATAATTTCACCTTCATATCTCATCCCCTTTCCTTTGTATGGTTCTGGTTTCTTCAAAGCTCTAACAGCAGCGGTATAGCTTCCGACAAGTTCTTTGTCGATACCAGTAACTGTAATGATGTTTTTTTCAGCTGTCACAGTAAGACCTTCTGGAATTTTCACGATAACTGGATGAGAAAAACCTAAAGCAAAATGAATTTCTTTCCCTTTTACTTCTGATTTAAATCCAACTCCTTCTAGAATTAATTTTTTCTGATAAGGAGTCTGCACACCCTGAATCATATTCTTTAAGTGTGAAGCGTAAGTACCCCAAAGAGATTTTGAGAACTTATCGTTTCTTTTAACATTCAAAGTTATCATATTGTCAGCGATTGTGATAACAACATCATCTTTGAAATCTTTTGAAAGAGATCCTTTTGGACCTTTCACAGTAAAAGTATTGCCATTTTTTGTGACTTCAACTCCTGCTGGTATTTTAATTTCTTGTTTTCCTATTCTTGACATAAAATTTTATTACCACATTTTAAATAATACTTCTCCGCCGACCTGTTCTTTTCTGGCTTCTTTTCCAGACAAAATTCCTTTAGGTGTTGAAAGAACCAACACACCCAAACCATTTCTAATAGTATGAATATCTTTCATACCAAAATAAACTCTCTTTGACTGTTTTGAAATTCTTGTGACTTCTGTAATTTTTGGTTTTTTGTTAGTGTAAACTAATTCAACTTCCAAAACAGGTTTCCCTTTTTTAACTTTTTTTGAAAATTCAGAAACGAAGCCTTCTCTCTTTAGACAATCTAAGATAGCATTCTTCATTTTTGAATAAGGGAAAGAAACATTAGCCTTATTTGCAAGACTAGCGTTCTTCATCATTATTATCATATTTGCTATTGGATCCATAATTTTTTATTTATTCTGCTATTACCAAGAAGATTTTCTTACTCCTGGTAACATACCTTCGTTTGCTAATTCTCTGAAACAAATTCGACATACTCCGAAATCTCGCATGAAGCCATTTCCTCGGCCACAGCGAAAACATCGATTCTTTGCTCGAGTGCTAAATTTTGGTTTTTTTAAAGCTCTTGCTTTTACTGACGTTTTAGCCATTTTTACTTTTTGTTTATTATTTATTATTCTTATAATTAATACTTAAAAATACTCAGGATTTGCTTTGCAATATCTCACTTTTTTTCTTATTTTCTCAAAATTCCCTGAAAAAATAAGGAGAAAAGCGGATTAAACAAAACAAGATTCCCTTAACTTTCATATTATCAGATTTTACGAATAAGTCAAACAAATAAAATAAACAAAAATCCCCTGCCGAGTAGCAGAGGATTTTTTATGAAAAAATTTTCTATTTTTTAAAAGGCACACCAACTAGTTCAAAAAATTCTATTCCTTCTTTTTTACTTTTTGCGGAAGATACTAGAGTGATAGCCAATCCGAAAACATCTTTTATATCTTCATCGGCTGTTTCTGGAAAAATTGTGTGTTCTTTGATTCCGATAGTTAAGTTTCCAATATCGTCTACAGCTTTATTTGAAAGTCCACGGAAGTCTTTTGTTCTTGGCAAAGCTATATTGAATAGTTTTTCAAGAAAAGCATACATTCTTTTTCCTCTCAAAGTTACAGTTACTCCGACTGGGTCTCCTTGTCTTATTTTGAAAGATGAAATTGATTTCTTTGCTCCTCTAGTTGCTGGCTTCTGTCCAGTAATTTTAGCAAGACGATCAGAAATCATATCGTTTCTGTTTTTATCTTTTTTCATCATAGTACCAGTTCCGACATTCAAAACAACTTTTTTTAATTTTGGTGCAGCCATTACATTTTTGTAATGGAAAGCTGTTTTCATTTTTTCGAAAGCTAGTGCTTCTCTTTCTTTTACAGTTAAATGTTTCATATTATTTTATTTATATTTCTTGATTACTCTTTCTTGCAATTCTGACCTTTTTGCCACCGATAACTTTTGCACCAACTCGAGTACCCTTTCCTGTTTTAGGATCAACGATCATAACGTTTGATGCATTTATTGGCATTGCAATACTGATTATCTGTCCTTTTTCTCCTGAACGTCGTGGTCTTTTACTTTTTTTCATCATGTTAAGACCTTCAACCACAACTTTATTTTCCTCAGGTAAAACGCGAACAATTTTTCCTTTCTTGCCCTTGTCTTTTCCTGTTTTGATTATTACGTTGTCTCCTTTTTTTAATTTCATCTCTTTTCTTCTTTTCTTTAATAATTTGAACTAATTAATTAAATTACTTCTGGTGCCAAAGAAACTATCTTTTGGAATCCTTTTTCTGCTAGTTCTCTTGGGATTGGTCCGAAGATACGACCAGCTTTTGGATCTTTCTTTCCTTTATCTAACAATACAACAGCATTGTCATCAAATCTAATATAAGAACCATCTTTTCTTCTATAAGCATTTCTTGTTCTTACAACGACAGCCTGACAAACATCTTTCTTCTTTACGGCTTTTCTAGGTTGTGCAACTTTTACAGAGATCACAACCACTTCTCCCAAAGTAGCATATCTTTTGTGCGCACTGCCTAAAATTTTGAACACTTTTCCAACTGTTCCTCCGGCATTATCTGTTATTTTTACTAAAGTTTCTGTTTGTATCATAAAATTATTACTCTTTTATTTTAAATCTTTTATCTTTTGAAATTGGACGAACTTCCACAATTTCTACTTTGTCTCCTACTTTGCACTTGTTTTCTTCGTCATGTGCTTTGTATTTTTTACTGATATTGTAGTACTTTCCGTATTTTGGGTGTTTAACAAATCTTGAAACTGAAACGACAACAGTCTTGTCCATCTTGTCTGAAACAACCACTCCTCTCAAAGCAGCTTTCCCTTTCTTTATTTCTTTTTCTTGTTTCTTTGTTGCCATATATTATATTATTTATTCTTATTATTTTTATTTATTTCTGTCAATACACGAGCAATTTGTTTTTTCAAAAATGCTGGCTCTTTGACATTCTTTGATTTTGAACCCTCTGTTTTAAATCTCATAACTCTAAGAGACTCTCTCAAATCAGTAAGCTTCTTTTGTAGCTCATCGATTTTCATGCCTTTTAAGTTTTCTTTTTCTTTCTTTGCCATAATCTTAACTCTTAAAATTATTTACTAATTCTAGCAACTACTTTTGTTTTTACAGGAAGTTTTGTTCCAGCTTTTCTCAAAGCTTCTTTTGCTGTTGCTTCATCAACTCCGTCAACTTCAAAAATTATTCTTCCTGGAAAAACTTCTACGCAATATCCTTGCGGATCTCCTTTTCCCTTTCCCATACCTACTTCTGCAGCTTTAGCTGTAAAAGGTCTGTCTGGAAAAATTCTTATCCAATACTTTCCTGCTTTTGTTAAATAACGGGACATAGCCTTTCTAGCAGACTCAATTTGATTTGAACGGACTCTTGCCTGAGTTGTAGCTTTCAATCCGAAAGATCCAAAAGCTAGCTTTGTTCCTCGTGTTTCTGGAGTTCTTGCTTTCACATTAATACGTCCAGTTTGCCATTTTCTAAATTTTACTTTCTTTGGTAATAACATAATTTTTTAAAAATTAACTTTAAGCTTCTTTCTTTTTGTCTGCAAAGACCTTTCCTCTATAAATCCAAACTTTAATACCAATATCTCCGTAAGGCAAATGCGCTCTTTCTCTCTTGAAATCGATATCAGCTCTGAATGTCTGAAGCGGAATTGAACCTTTCTTTAATTCTTCTGAACGGGCAATTTCTGCTCCTCCCAATCTACCAGAAAGCACGATTCTTGCTCCTTCTACTCCACGAGTAGTGATAACTTTTTCCAAAGTCTGTTTCATTACTCTTCTGTAAGGCATTCTTTTTTCTAGTCCTTCTGCAATCATGAAAGCAACTACGGCTGCATCTGCTTCTGGATTTGGAACTTCAACAATTTCTAATTTGAAATCTTCAGCTTTTGGAAGTTTTAATTTTTCCATTTTCTTCAAGATTTCACCTTTAAGTTTTGTAACGCCTTCTCCGTTTCTTCCGATTATTAATCCAGGACGTGAAGTTTTTATGATAAATCTTGTTGCTTTTCTACTTCTTTCAATTTCAATAGAAGAAACATACATTCCACGTAATCTCTTTTCTAGATATTCACGCAACAAAACATCACCTTTTAGGTAATCACTATATTTTTTAGGATCAGCAAACCATCTAGATTTCCAATCTCTTAATATAATCAATCTGTGTGCGTATGGGTGAACTATTTTTGACATAAATTTATTTATTATTTCTTTGCAACTTTTGCTTTAGCTGGCTTTTTAACTTCTGTTTTTTCAACCTTTTTTTCTGATTTCTTTTCTGATTTTTTAACTTCTTTTGTTCCTTCAGTCTTGCTAGCTTTAACTGCTTTTACTGGCTTTGCTGCTTCTTCTTTTTTAGCTTCTTTTTTATTTGCAACCTTTTCTCCTTTTATACCAAGAACCAAAGTAACGTGACTTGTTCTCTTGTTTATTCTATGAGCACTTCCCATAGCTGCTGGCATAAATCTTTTCATAACAATTCCTTTGTCTACTCTAACTTCTTTCACAAACAAACTGTTTTTATCAATTCCCATTTGCTGTGCATTAGAAATTGCAGAAGACAAAAGTTTCTTTATTGGCTCCCCCGCTCTTTTCGCTAAAAAATCTAACTCAATTTGAGCTTCATTTGCTTTCATTCCCTTGATCAAGTTTGCTACTAGGCGAACTTTTCTAGGTGACTGTCTGTAATTTTTTAAATATGCTTTCATTTTTCTTTCTTTTTATTATTTAAATTATTTCTTTTTTGCGTCAGTTGCCGCTGCAGTTGCTGCTTTTGCTTGAGCGATTTCTGCTTCACGCTTCTTTTGTTCAAGCTCTTTCTGCATCTTACCTCCGTGTTTAATAAACTTTCTAGTTAAAGCAAATTCTCCTAATCTGTGCCCTACCATGTCTTCTGTTACTAAAACTTCAACATGAGTTTTTCCATTATGTACACCAAAAGTAAAGCCAACCATTTCTGGTGCTATTTGTGATGCTCTTTTCCAAGTCTTAATAACTGGGGTTTGTAATGGATTCTTACCTGCTATTTTTTTCAATAGCTTTTCATCTACGTTTATTCCTTTTTTGATTGATCTTGTCATAATTTTTACTAAACAAAAAGCTCTTAACGAGCTTGTGTCTATACTAGCAAATTTAAAGATAATGTCAAATTTTTAAAACTAATCTTATAAATACTAATTCAAACAAAATCCTGTTGCAGAATCTCAAATCTGTGGTGAAATAATTATAATTTTTTCTTTATTAAATTAATACCCAAATAAAAAAATCCGGTTTATACAAACCGGATTCTAATACAGAATAAATAAAAACGATTATGCTTGGTTTTTATGAGGTAAAAAAACAATATCCCCTCTCGCACACCAACATAATGCTTCAAGATGGCAACACCACTTCTTTTCTCTCCAGGAAACACACGCAACCTTGCCGAGACCAGTTGGAGTTTCCCAATAACCGATGAAATTAACATTTCCAGAGACATCAAGTTGCCCCGGTTCACCGCTTGGCTGTTTGGAAGTAAGATTGGCAATTAACCATAAAATTTCCCTTTCTGAAAAGAATCTCGGGATAATGTTTTCAATAATTTGATGGTGGTAAATACCTCTTTTCACGAAATGCTTATCAAGAAATATTCTTGAGATACACGTGTCGCTGAAAGGCATTTGAATAGGTTTTAATAAATGCCTTTCAAAATCAGAAGTAAACCAATACCTCACTGGTCCATTGTAAAAATGTTCCTGGGGATCAAAGGTTTTTAAAATAGGGTCAATTTGAACGGTCTCACTTTTTAGTAAACAACGTTCAATAATTGTTACATCTTCCATGGTATTTTCAATTTTTGAAAGGGCAAAAATCAATTCACCCTTTCTGATTAATATTCGAGTGAATTATTATTTTCTGATTTTATATTACCATACTTTTCATAAAAATCAATAACCAAAGGTAATGTCTAAACACATTTGGCACTTTTTACTAGACTTAATAAATGAGTATTC
>DAONFW010000002.1:0-80077 GCA_035403785.1 Minisyncoccota bacterium
TTAATAATGAATATGAGCGAAATGATTTGTTTGTGAAATTAATTAAGAAGTTGAAATAAAATGGAAAAATTTGAAATAAAAAATAGAAAAGGATTAAAAATAGTTGGCGAATTATATAGACCTGAAAATCCAATAGGACTTGTATTTGTACAGCATGGACTAGGTAGTTATAAGGAACAAGTTGCTATCGTTGCAACTGTAGATATTTTTTTGAAAAATAATTATATAGTTATTAATTTTGATTCAACTAATTCCGTAGGAGAAAGTGAAGGTAAATTTGAAGATGCAACTATGCAACTTCATTACGAAGATTTAGTTGATGTTATTGAATGGTCAAAAAGTCAATCATGGTATAAGGAGCCGTTTGTTTTAACTGGATCAAGTTTAGGTGGATATTCAGTTGTTCAATACGCTGAAGAGTACTCTAGCTTGGTTAAAGCCATTGTTGCTAAGGCTCCTGTGATATCTGGAGAATTATCTTTTAAAACTTATGAAAAATTTAATCCAGAAGTTTTAAAAAACTGGAAAGAAACTGGTTGGGATGAAAGAAAAAGTGTTTCTAAGCCAGGATTAATCAAAAGATTACCATGGTCACATATGGAAGAACGCTTAAATCATGATCTTAGACCAAATGCTTTAAAATTAACTATGCCTATACTTATTGTTGTTGGTGAAAATGATACTAGTTGCCCTTTGGATGTTCAAGAAACTTTATTTAATTTATTACCTAAAAATATAAAAAATGAATTATATGTTATAAAAGGCGCGCCACATACCTTTAGAGAAAAAGATCACATTGATGAATTTAAAAATAAATTAGATAATTGGTTAAAGAAGTTGAAGTAAATTTATGAAAAATAAAAAACAAATATTAATAATTCACGGGGGAAATACTTTTAAGAATAAGAAAGATTATTTAAAGTATTTAAAAACAAAAAAGGTTAAGCTTGAAAAAAAAATAACTTGGACTGGTGATTATTTAGATAAACAATTGGGTAAAAATTTTGAAATAATTAGACCCCGTATGCCTCTTCAAGATGATGCTAAATATGAAGATTGGAAAGTTTGGTTTGAAAGGCATATTCCTTTTTTAAAAAATGATGTAGTTTTAATTGGAGAATCTTTGGGTGGAATATTTTTAGCAAAATATTTGTCTGAAAACAAGTTTCCTAAAAAGATTTTGGCGACATTTTTGATTTGTCCACCTTTTGCTGATACCCTTATAGGGGAGGATTTAGTTGGTGGTTTTAAACTTAAATCTGATTTATCTCTACTTGAAAAAAATTCTAAAAATTTATATTTGATGTTTTCAGAGGACGATAATGTTGTTCCTGTTTCTCATGCAGAAAAGTATAGAAACAAATTAAAAAATGCTAACATAATTATTTATAAAAGCAAAAATGGACATTTTAGAATTTCTAGATTTCCTGAGATTGTAAAAATTATTAAAGAATTAAAATAGTATGAAACAAATTCTTATTACGGGCTATGTAAATCCAGATCTTGATGCTGTTGCGGGAACAACTGCTTATTCTGAGTTTTTAAATAAGAGAGGCAAAAATTCTGTGGTTGGTTTAATTGGAGAACCTCATGATGAGGCTAAATATATTTTAGATAATTATAATATTTCGTATCCTAAAATAATATCTAATGCAGACGATTTTGATGAAGTTGTTTTAGTTGATGCTAGTGATTTGATTGGTATTGAGGGTAAAATAGCTCCAGAGAAAGTAATTGAAATAATAGACCACAGAAAAGTTCACGAAGCAGATAAATTTCCAAATGCAAAAGTTCAGATAGAGCTTGTGGGCTCAGCGTCAACTTTAGTTGCCGAAAAATTTATCCAAAATAATATAGAAATATCAAAAGAATCAGCAATTCTTTTGTGTGGGGCAATAATTTCAAATACTTTAAATTTTAAAGGTGGAGTAACAACTGATAGAGATAGATTGGCTTTTGAGTATTTGAATAAAATAGCTCAGTTGTCACCAGATTTTGCAAAAGAATTATTTAAATCAAAGTCTGATTTGTCTGGTGATAAGATGAAAGAAAGAATTCTAGGAGACTTGGCTTGGTTTAATATGAATAATAAAAAAGTTGGAATTGCTCAAATTGAAATAGTAGGAGTTAGAAAACTTATAGAAAATAGATTAGATGAAATTGTTGATATTTTAGATAAGTTAAAAAGAGAATTTGATTTTGATATTCTTTTTCAGAATTCTATTGAGCTTGAAGAAGGTATGAATTTTTTCATAGCTAAAGATACTGAAACACAAAAAATTTTAGAAAAAATATTAGGTATTAAATTTAATGGATTTGTAGCTGAAAGAAATAATTTAATAATGAGGAAACAGATTGTGCCTTTATTAAAAGAGGAATTAGAAAAATAATATGGAATTAAATTTACAAAAAATCAAACACGTGCACTTTATTGGAATCGGTGGGATTGGTATTTCGGCTGTGGCTAGAATGATGCTTTACAATGGCAAAATAGTGACAGGCCAAGATATGCAAGAAGGTGAAATAGTAAAAGAATTGAAGAAATTAGGAATTGATATAAAAATCGGGCAGAGTTATGAAAACATCCCAGAAGATGCTGGACTGATAGTCTATACTATCGCTATTGATAATTATGATCCTGAATTAGCAAAAAAAATTAAGCATCAAGAGAAAATTCCAGTTAGATCTTATCCAGAAATGCTAAAAATAATAAGTAGCGAGAAATATACTATTGCTGTTTGTGGCACGCACGGCAAGACTACTACGACTGCTATGATTGCGCAGATTTTGCGAGATAGCAAAAAAGACCCGACTGTCATAGTCGGAAGTTTGCTTGTTGGTGAGAAAAGTAATTTTATACCGGGTGAAAGTAAATATTTAGTTGTTGAAGCTTGTGAGTACAGAAGGTCTTTTTTAAATATAAATCCAAAAATTTTAGTAATCACTAATATTGATGCAGATCATCTTGATTATTATAAAGATATAGAAGATATAAAAAGCGCGTTCGGAGAGTTTGTCGCAAAAGTGCCCGAAGATGGATTTATAATTTGCAATCCGAATGATGATTATATTGCTGATGTGATAAAAGACGCTAACGCAAAAGTTATAAACTATCATGACTATTTTAATAAAGATTTGAAACTGAAAGTGCCGGGAATTCACAACAAGAAAGACGCAGCGGCTGCTATTGCTGTTGCTAATTTAGTGGGAATAGACAGGGAAGATTCTGAAAAATATGTTGGTCGGTTTCCTGGCACTTGGCGAAGATTTGAGCACAAGGGAACAACAAGAGACGGGGCGGAAGTTTATGACGATTATGCGCATCATCCGACTGAGATTGCTACTACGCTTGAAGGTTTCAGGGAGTTGTATTCAAAAGCTGATGGTTGGAATTTAACGGTTATCTTCCAGCCGCACCTTTTCAGCCGCACCAAGCTGTTATTGAACGACTTTGCCAAGAGCTTTGGTAACGCAGACAAAGTCTTAATTTTGCCTATTTACTATGCTAGAGAAGAAGACGATGGTACTATTTCGTCTGAAATCTTATCAGAAAGGATAAACACGCATCAGGATTATAGAACATCTGAGGCTTTTGGTAGCTTTGAAGAGCTGGAAGAGAGATTAAAAAGCCAGAAATTCGGTGAAAAAGACGTAATTGTGACGATGGGAGCGGGGGAAGCGTTCAAAGTTGGGGACTGGTTGCTCGGTTTATAGGTCCAAAAGGTCAAGAATCTTATCCACAGACTAAAATTAGGCATATTTTAGGTATTTTTGTCAATGATAGATAACTAAAATATCCTTATTTTGCAAGCTATTTTTAATTTGACATACCCCAAAAATGTTGCATAACTATTGACTTTTCTTGTCTAAAATGATACTATATTAGGGTACCTTTAGTTTTATGACTATCAATCTTAATTAAGGGTATTCCTGATGAGGCTTATATTCCTCTGGAGTTGGCGGAGCTAAACCGCTCAAGTATGCAAAGTAAAAAATTAATACGATTTGTGGAATCTTTTCTTATTTTGCCTGTAGCTATGACGATTCCCGTAGTTGATACTACAAAAAGTCAGCAAACTACAGTCCCTCAGGTCGTATTATCTCAACAAATGAATATAGAGGCTAATGGTTTATTGGCTTTTAACCAGTTAATGAACCAGGAGTCTGAAACCCCAAGCGAAGAAGAAAAAGCGGCAGCTATTGATATGTTCTTCAAAGAACACGATATGCCCCTAGAAGGAAAAGGTCTAAAAATGGTTCAGGAAGCTGAAAAGAATGATTTAGACTGGAGACTAGTAGCTGCAATTTCTGTTCGTGAATCTACAGGAGGTAGACACGCTTGTAAAAAAGTAAAGTTTAATCCTTTCGGATGGGGTTCATGTAAAATAGGATTCAAATCCTATGATCAAGCCATAGAAACAATAGCAAGAAACTTAGGAGGTAATAACCCTAACACTGCTAAACATTATTCTGGCAAAACCACTAAAGAAATTTTGGAGAAGTATAATCCACCATCAATCGTTCCTGACTACGCTAAAAAAGTTATGGGTACGATGGATGAAATCTCTGAATATCTATCTCAAGCAAAAGTTGCTTAATTAAAAACCACTTTATTTAATTAAAGTGGTTTTTTGATGTCTTATTTTATTTAATATGATATTATTAATTTATAAAAATAAAATTTATTAATTTAATTGTTTGATTTATAAAAATATGAAAAAATATTTAGTTTTAAGTATATTTGTTTTAATCTTTACATTTTCTCTTTCTAAGAGTGTCTTGGCTGAGAATATATTGATTCCAGCTTATAGTTATGAAGTTGGAAGTTTTCCACAATTTGTCACCTCTGGTGACTTTAATGGTGATACTAAACTTGATTTAGCGGTAATAGGTAGTAGCCACAATAACAATGTTTCAATTCTTTTGGGAACAGGTAGTGGCACATTTGGTTCAGTTTTTAATTATGGAGTTGGGGATACTCCATCTTCTATTACCACTGGTGACTTTAATGGTGATACTAAACTTGATTTAGCAGTGACAAATTACCATAGCGACACTGTTTCCATATTACTCGGCAATGGCAATGGTACATTCAAAACTAAAGTTGATTACGGAACTAGAAGCTCTCCACAATCTGTCACCACTGGTGACTTCAATGGTGATACTTTTCTTGATTTAGCAGTGGTGAATACTCGTAGCAATAATGTTTCAATTCTCTCAGGAACAGGTAGTGGCACATTTGGTTTGGCTGTTAATTATGAAGTTGGAAATTATCCATATTTCATTACTACCGGTGACTTTAATGGTGATACTAAACTTGATTTAGTAGTGGCGAATTTTGGTGATGATAATGTTTCGATTCTTTTTGGAGCAGTTGATGGTATATTTGATTCAGCTGATAATTATGGTGTTGGAGATGCTCCACAATCTGTCACCACTGGTGACTTCAATGGTGATACTTTTCTTGATTTAGCAGTGACGAATAGTTATAGCAATAATGTTTCAATTCTATCAGGAACAGGTAGTGGCACATTTAGTTTGGCTGTTAATTATGAAGTTGGAAGTTTTCCACGATTTGTCACCTCTGGTGACTTTAATGGTGATACTAAACTTGATTTAGTAGTGGCGAATCGAGAGGGTGAGAGTATTTCTATTCTTTTTGGATCAATTGATGGTATATTTAGTTCAGCTGATAATTATAATGTTGGAATTTATCGAAGTTTTCCATCTTCCATTACTACTGGTGACTTCAATGGTGATACTTTTCTTGATTTAGCAGTGGCGAATAGTAGTAAAAATAATGATGTTACAATTCTTTTAGGAGGGTTAATTTTATCATATTCTGGAAATTTTATAGAACCAAGTTTTAATGACGGGTCTATTTTGGGTAGTCGAACTATTTATCTAGCTAATGATACTTTCAAGGCTAACGAAGATGGCACATTGACTGAGGGTGTTCACTATACTCTAACTAACAAACCAGCTGGTTTAACTTCAGTCATGACTGTAGATGAAGCAGGTGAAACAGCAACCTTAACATTCACAGGTAACGCTACGAATCATGATGATGCCAATGATGTAAATAATTTAACTATTACATTTTTAGATGGAGCATTTACTAATACTGCTACTGCTAGTGATGTAGCTAATTATACAGATGATAATGGAATTATTGATTTTTTTTCTAGTGATTTTCAAGGTACCACTATTCTTTATGGTGTGGACGGAGCTGCGTTTGATTCAGGAAGTTCATTATATATATTAGATCCGTCTACTGGAAATATTATTGGGGATCCTGTTGGTTCTATAGGTTACCATATTAATGGTATGGATTTCGATCCTACTTCTGGAATATTATACGGGGTTACTTCTTATGATGGCGATGGTGAAGATGCCACTCCGCAAACTCTTTTTACTATTGATACTGAAACTGGGATAGCCACAATTAAAGGAACTGTCTCTTATGATTTTACTGATATTGCTTTCAGGTCGGATGGTAAATTGTATGCACCTCTTTATACGAGAGATGGTGGTGCTCTTATGATTATTGATAAAAATTGCCCAGAAGAAGTTTGTGAAGCAACTAACGTTGCCTGGTACTGGAGGGACATTACCGGTGCTGCCGGAATTGCTTTTGATTCAGAAGATAATCTTTATATATTTGAAAGTAGAGGTTTTTTTAAAGTTGATTCAGATACTGGTGAGGTTTTAGAATCAATTCCTTATACTACTGATACTCCTGAAGATGAGCTACGTGCCCCAGCTGGTAATCTACGTATTACCGCTGCTAAATTTAATGGTGATGGCATTGTTTTTGCTTCTAGAAATAACAACAGTAGTGATGGTGTTCCATCAGATTTGGTTATGATTGATATATTATCAGGTAAGATTATTTCTACTGGAGAAAACAATCCCGATATGTCTTATATGACTGCTTTAGCTTTCAAATTAATTCCAACTCCAACTTGTTCTGATGGAATTCAAAATCAAGATGAAACAGGTATTGATAAAGGAGGTGTTTGTACTCCACCTCAATCAACTCACCACACAACTTTCGGTTCCTACGCACCAGGCTTTACTCCAACTTTTGTTTCATCATCCCCAACCTCTTCCGTACCACCCACCGACTGTCTAGTAGGATATTTATTTAGTCCAAGTACAGGTAAAGCATGTGGAACAACATCTGCTCCAACTACACCTAAATTCACATTCACAAAGAACTTAAAATACCTACAGATAGACAATGAAGTAAAAGAACTTCAAAAGTTCTTAAACACTCATGGCTATCAAGTATCTACTACAGGAGCAGGTTCACTAGGTAATGAAACAACTAAATTCGGATCACTTACTCAAAAAGCTTTAATTAAATTCCAATTAGCAAACAAAATCTCTCCAGCTATAGGATACTTCGGTCCTATTACTAGAGCTCTTGTAAATAGTTTGAATAGATAAAACTTAATAATTAAATTAAAAAATAACTAAAATAAAAAGCCAGAATACTCTGGCTTTTTATTTTAGTTATTTAGATTTAGAATTTTGTTTATTCTAAATACATTAAAGTCATTTTGTGATCTTTTGGTTCAAATAGAGTTATTTGGAAATTATAGTTTTTACCAAGTTCTAATTTCTCTCTCAATTTAGCTTCAGAGCCAAATGTTGAGTTGTGAACCAATCCAGCTACTCCTTCTTTGATAGAAACCAAAGCTCCGTGTTTGTTGTATTTGATAACAACGCCTTTTATGATATCGCCCTTCTTAAGTTTTCCTTCAAATTCTTTCCAAGGATTGTCTTTCAAAGCTTTGATAGATAGTGAAATTTTTCCGTCTTTTATTTCTATAACTTTAGCTTTTACTTTATCACCAACTTTGAACATTGAACGAGGATCTTCTACAAGGCCCCAATCAATTTCAGAAATGTGAACTAGACCTTCTAATCCGTCTTCTAATTTCAAGAAAATTCCGAAATCTACGATACCAGCAACTGTGCATTCTACTTCGTCACCAATGTTGTATTTACTTAGAACCTCTTTCTTTTCTTCAGGATTATTATCTTTTTCAGAGAAAATTAGTTTTCCTTCTTTTGGAAGAGTAGAAATAATCATAACTGAGATTTTTTCCCCAACTAACTTTTTCAATTCTTTCAAGATTTTATCTTTGTCTGAGTCTTCAACTCTTGGGTAGTGATCTGCTTTAAGTTGTGAAGCAGGTAAGAATCCTTGAATTCCTTGCCATTCTAATATCAAGCCACCCTTGTTAGCATCTTTAACTTCGATACTGAAGATAGTTTTTGCCTTGATAGCTTTTTCTGCTTCGCTCCAAGTTAATGCTTGTTTTGCTTCTTTTAGAGATAATTCTATATAACCATTTTCGTTTTCTGAATCTACTACTTTAGCTTTTATAATATCTCCTAGATTTATCTTTTTGATAATATCTTTGGCGTTTATAAATTCACGTCCATAGATAATACCTGTTCCAAAAGGTGATAAGTCAACGAAAACTGATGACTTTTGAACCAAAATAACTGGTCCTTCTACAAGAGAATCAACTTCTGGTTTATTAGCACTTCTGTCAGTGATAGATTTTAAAACTGCGTTTTCTTCTACTACCACTGTTGTTTCTTCTTTTTTCATAATAATTTTTTAATTTAAACAAAAATATCCGCCATATAAGCGAATCATAGGTTTAGGTTTTCCCTGGTAACACACGTAGGGAAGGTTAGCCCAAATCCTGCTTTTAAAGCCGACGCAAGGTCGGCTCTCCGACTTTATGTCGGAGTAATTTAACTTTACTATAAAATTACAAAAATGCAAGGTTTTTTCACATGTATTTTTTATTTTTTCTGATATAATATACATAATGATTATTACATATTTTGGTAAGCAATTTTTTAAAGTTCAGCAAGGAGAAATGGTCCTTGCTTTTAATCCGGTTAGTAAAAATTCTAAAACTGGAATCTCTGCTCATTTTGGAGCAGATTTAGCTTTTGTTTCTACAAATCATCCAGATTACAACGGGATAGAGCAGCTTTCACATGGAGACAGATCGCCGTTTGTTATTTCTGGCCCTGGTGATTATGAAGTGAAAGAAATTTTTGTAAAAGGCGTTATGTCTAATTCTGTTATTGCAGATAAAAAATATATAAACACGATTTATTCTTTGTCAGTAGATAATATTAATATTGTATTCTTGGGTGCATTGTCTGATATGGAAATTCCAAAAGAATCTCGTGAGCAAATAGAAGAGGCTGACATTTTATTCGTACCTGTTGGCGGGAAAGGATTACTTGATGCAAAGAGTGCAGCAAAATTGGCTTCTTCGCTTGAAGCAAATCTTGTTATTCCTATGGATTATGATAAAGAATCGCTTAAAGTTTTCTTGAAAGAAATGGGAGAAGAAGATGCAGAGACTGTAGATAAATTAACTTTGAAGAGAAAAGATTTAGAAGGCAAAGAGGGAGAAGTAGTAGTTTTAGAAGCATTATAATTTTAAAAAATTTATGAGAAAAACTATTCACAAATTAAGACAGAAACCAGAAGAAGAAAGAAGACATATTTTGCATATTAGTATTATTATAATTGCGATTGTTATGATTTTGCTTTGGGCTTTTTCTTTGGGAAAGAATTTGAGTCAGCCTGAAGTAAAAGAAAAAGTTAAACAAGACTTACAACCGTTTTCAGTATTAAAAGATAATTTATCTGAAGGATATAAAAGTGTCTCAGAATAATAATTAAATTAATAAATTAGTATGGCGAAAAAAATTAAAGAAATAGAACCGGTTGAAGAACCGAAAAAAGATTCGATTTTACCTGTGGATGTTGTGACTGAAATGAAAGAGTCTTATTTGGCATATGCAATGTCTGTTATTACTTCACGTGCCTTGCCAGATGTAAGAGATGGTTTGAAACCAGTACACAGAAGAATTTTGTATGCAATGAACGAAATGGGACTTTCTGCGTCTGCGCGTTTTAGAAAATCTGCTGCAGTAGTCGGAGATGTACTCGGAAAATATCATCCACACGGCGATACGGCTGTTTATGATTCTATGGTTGGTATGGCACAAGATTTTTCTTATAGATATCCTTTCGTTATTGGGCAAGGAAACTTCGGTTCTATTGATGGAGATTCTGCTGCTGCTATGCGTTATACAGAAGCAAAGATGTCTAAAATTTCTGCAGAACTTTTGAAAGATCTTGATAAAGAAACAGTAGATTTTCGTCCAAACTATGACCAAACAAGAAAAGAACCAGTTGTATTTCCTACGGCAGTGCCGTCGCTTTTGTTGAACGGAACTTTGGGAATTGCTGTTGGAATGGCGACAAATATTCCTTCTCACAATCTAGCTGAAGTTGTAGATGCAACTAACTATCTAATCGAAAATGAAGATGCAACGACAGAAGATTTGATGCATTTTATCAAAGGTCCTGATTTTCCAACTGGTGGAATTGCTTTTGGATACAAAGACATGCTGCATGCTTATTCTTCTGGACGTGGCGGTGTTGTTTGCAGAGGGGAAGCTGAAATTATAGAAACAAAAAATGGAAGTTTCCAAATAGTTATTACTTCGATTCCGTTTAGAGTGAACAAAGCAAACTTGATCATGTCTATTGCTGAGCTTGTTCAAGAGAAAAAGTTAGACGGTATTAAAGCCTTAAGAGATGAATCAACAAAAGATATTAGAGTAGTTATTGATTTGAAATCTGGTGCTCATCCTGAAAAGATTTTAAATTATCTTTACAAAAACACACAGCTTGAGCAAAATTTTAATTTCAACTTAGTTGCACTTGTTGATGGAGTTCCGCAGACACTTTCTTTGAAATCTATTCTTGCTGAATTCGTTTTACACAGAAAAGAAGTTGTAAAAAGAAGAACGCAGTATGATTTAAGAAAAGCTGAAGAACGCGAGCATATTCTGTTGGGTTTGAAAAAAGCTTTAGATAAAATAGATAGAGTTATTTCTGTTATTCGAGCTTCAAAAGATGCCAGTGTTGCAAAAGTAAATTTGATAAAAGAATTTAAATTCTCAGAACTTCAAGCTGCTGCTATCTTGGAAATGAAATTGCAAAAGCTTGCAGGATTAGAAAGAAAAGCAGTCGAAAGTGAGTTAGAAGAAAAACAAAAATTCATAAAAGAAATGAAAGAGCTTTTGGCAAGTCCAAAAAAGATGTTGAAAGTTATTTCAGATGAATTAATACAAATAAAAGAAAGATACGCAGACGAACGCAGGACAAAAATAGTAAAAGGTGGCGTAAAAGAAATGTCAGATGAAGATTTGATTCCTGAAGAAGAAACTGTTTTGGTCTTCACGCAAGGAGGTTATGTAAAAAGAACTAATCCTTCTGAATATAGATCTCAAAAGAGAGGTGGCGTAGGCGTAGTTGATTTGGAAACAAAAGAAGAAGATTTTGTAACAATGCTTGTTGCTGGTTCTACACACAGTGATTTGTTATTCTTTACCAATTTGGGTAAGGCTTATCAGATCAAAATGTATGATATTCCAGAAGGTAGAAGAGCAACAAAAGGTAAGTCTATTATGAATTTCTTGTCTTTGTCTGGAGATGAAAAAGTTACTTCTATTTTGCCAATGCCAAAAGAATTGAAAAAATCTCCAATTTCATTAATGCTTGTTACAAAAAATGGAACAACTAAGAAAATGTCTGGGGAGAGCTTTAAAGATGTGAGAAGAAGTGGAATTATTGCTATTAGGTTGGATAAAGGGGATCAGTTGGTTTCTGCTTTGATAACAGAAAAAGGAGACGAAGTAATGCTTGCAACATCAAACGGGCAGTCTATTAGATTCAAAGAATCTGATGTTCGTGAAATGGGAAGAACAGCTGGTGGAGTTAGAGGAATGAAATTAGGAAAGTCAGATGAAGTTATTAGCGTTGATGTGATAAAGAAAGAACACAAAGATGGATTTTTCTTAACAATGAGCGCTAATGGTCTTGGAAAGAAAACTGGATTGAAAGAATATAAAGTCCAAAAGAGAGGTGGTTCTGGAATTAAAACAGCAAAAGTTACTCCGAAGACTGGTAAATTGATTGTGGCAAAAGTTTTGACTGGCGCAGAAGAAGAACTTATTGCTATGTCGAAAAAAGGACAGGTAATAAGAACAGTGTTAAAAGATATTCCATCTCTTGGCAGACAAACGCAAGGAGTTACTATTATGCGTTTGAGAGCAGGAGACGGTATTGCATCTTTGACTTGTGTTTAAAAATCTAAGTGTAGTTTTGTTTGCTGTGCTATAATAAAAATATGTTTTCTGACCCTGTAAAAAATTTAAAACAATTTGGTCTCAGAGAAAATATGATAGTTGCAGATTTAGGAGCTGGAACAGGTTTTTATTCTATCGCAGCTGCAAAAATGGTGCCGAACGGCAAAGTTTATTCTATCGAAATTCAGAAAGATTATATAAACACTATAAGAAATAAAGCAGCAGAGCTAAATTTAGAAAACTTAGAATGTCTTTGGGGAAATCTTGAAGAAAAAGGCGGGAGCAAAATAAAAGACGAAATTGCTGATGCCGTTATTATTTCTAATATCCTTTTTCAGATAGAACACAAAGATAGATTAGTAGAAGAAGCAAAAAGAATTCTAAAAAAAGGAGGCATGGCTTTGTTGATTGATTGGGAAAAAGAATCTTCTTTTAATGTTGGCTTAGGAAATCTTCTTTCTAAAGAAGAAGCAATTGAAATTTTCAAAAATAAAGGTTTCAAATTTGATAGAGAAATAGACGCAGGGGAACATCATTATGGTATTATATTAATAAAAGAAAAATAAAATGAAAGGTAATTTTCAAATAATAATTTTAGTAATCTTTGTAGCAGCAGCGGTTTTTGGACTTTTGGTTTTTTCTGGCACTATTCCGTTGGGCAACAAAACCGACACGGCTGGTTCTTTGGGTACAGTTACTTTGTGGGGGACAGCCAAAGCAGACGCTCTAGCTGCTCCTATTGATGATTTCAATAGAGCAAATCCAACTTTTGTGGTTAAGTATGTTCAAAAAGATCCAGAAACTTTCGATCAGGATTTGCTTGAAGCAATGGCTTCAGGAGTTGGTCCGGATATGTTTTTCTTGCCAGATAATTTAGTTTTTGATTATGCTAATAAAATTTATGTAATTCCTTATGAAAGCTATTCAGCCGCTTCTTTTCAAAATACTTTCAGTAGTGCAGGAGAAGTATTTATGTTTTCAAAAGGAATTTTAGCTTTTCCGATTACAGTTGATCCACTAATGATGTATTACAACAGAAGTATGCTGGAATCTAATGGAATTATTTATCCTCCAGCTACCTGGGATGATGTTGTGAGTTACACGGCTAGTTTAACCAAAAAAGATGAATTAAATAAAATCACAAAAAGTACAGTTGCCTTGGGTCAATTTTCTAATGTAGCTCATGCAAAAGATATATTGTCTGCTTTGTTTATGCAAGCTGGCAATCAGATAATTACAGAAAAAGATGGCTCTTTTTCATCTGTTCTTGGAGAAAGTGGAGCTAGCCAAATTAGCTTAGATACAATGCTTTCTTTCTTTACAAGCTTTTCTGATCCACTCAAGAATGTTTATTCCTGGAATCGATCTTTTGCAAATTCTAGAGATACTTTTAGTTCAGATAATTTAGCTTTTTATTTCGGTTATGCTAGTGAATTACAAACTTTAGTAAATAAAAATCCAAATCTTAACTTTGCTGTTGCTCCGTTTCCACAAATAAAAAATACTAATTTTAAATTGACTTCTGGAAAAGTTACAGGAATAGCTGTTTCTAACTTTTCAAAAAATTTAAGCACAGCCCTTACTGCAGCTAGTCTGTTGGCAACGAGTGATTTTGCCTCGAAATATGCTGAAATAACACAAACTCCACCAGCTAGAAAAGATTTGCTCTCAAAAAAAATGACAGATGCTTATAATCCATATTTTTACTCGTCAGCTCTTTATGCTCGAAGTTGGTTAGATCCTTCTACTAATGATACTGATAATATATTTAAAAATATGATTGAAGGAACGCTTTCTAATAATTTTACAGCGCAAGATGCTATCAGAGATGCCGGCGCGAAAATAAATCTTTTATTAATGAAATATAGATAATTATAAATTTAAATTAAGTTTAGAGATTTAGTATGAAAATTTTAAACAAACAAAATAAAAAAAATACATTTTTTGTTACCGGAACTTTTTTGTTACTTGTGCCAATTATTTCTTTTGGAGCAGGGCTTGTTCCATGTGGTGGTCAGGGAGAGAGTGAATGTAATTTTAATTTTCTTTTAATTTTAATTAATAATATAGTTAAGTTTGTTTTATTTAGGTTAGCTGTTCCAATAGCTGCGATTATGTTTGCTTACGCTGGTATTTTACTTCTGACTTCTGGTGGCAATACATCACAAAAAGAAAAATCAAAAAAAATATTTACTGGTGTGGCAATAGGTATTGTAATAGCCGCAGCTGCTTGGATTATCGTTCACTTGATTGTTTCTGTTTTGGGCTGTGGAGATAGCTGCAGTTGGATTGGTTTTTAATAATTAGTATAATAAAAATATGAAATCTATAATAAAAAATTTTTTTGCGGTTACTTTAGCGGCTTTTGTTCTTTTTGCTCCAATTTTATCTTTTGCGCAGCAGACGGGAGATTTGTCAGGTGGTAGCCAGACAGGAGATTTATCTCCTTCTACCACCACGATTAATAATCCAATAGGAGTCAGTGATGTTAATAGTTTTATCAGAGTGATTTTGGTTGGCGTTGTTAAAATTGGAATACCAATAGTCGCTTTGGCTATTATTTATTCTGGTTTTCTTTTTGTAACAGCTAGAGGAAATCCTGAAGCTCTTAAAAAAGCAAAAAGTGCTTTCTTATATACAGTTATCGGTGCAGCTATTTTGTTGGGTTCTTGGGCAATTGCTCAGTTAATATCTAGTACAGTTTTAGAAATAGGTAAAAGTGTTTAATAGATAAAAAAATGAAAAACAATTTTTCTAATAAAATATTATTGTGTATAATTCTTTCAGCTTTTTTTGTGCCATGTTTATCTTTTGCTCAGAATTCTGGTTTTCAGGCACAAGTTCAAGTCGCTCCGAATTATAATTATTCTGGTTCAATTACAGGGGTACAAGCAGATGTGACTCAAGGAGAAGAATCATCTCTTGGTGGTGATATAAATGTTACAAATAATGCATCTGCTACGGCACAAGCTCAGGGCGAAGTAGTTGGTGTTTCCGCTAGGTATAACACCAGCATCTCAAGTGGATTTACCTGTGCTTTGCCTAATAATCCAGTATTGAAAGATTTGATAAATTATGCAACATGTTTGCTTTCAAAATCCATTGTTCCACTTATTTTTGGTGCAGCTATGGTTTTGTTTATCTGGGGCGTTGTTCAGTATGTTATTGGAACAGACGATGAAACAAAAAAGAAAAAAGGAAAAACTTTTATGATTTGGGGTCTTGTTTCTTTAGCCGTAATGACTTCTGTTTGGGGTTTGGTTCGTATTTTGGGTAATACTTTTGGAGTAAATACAACGGTGATTCCTCAACTTAATACACAAAAATCTGCCAATACTGGTAATAGTATATATGAAGCCCCAGAACAAACTGCTCCGTCTTTTTCCAGTGAGATTCAAACAATGCCTACTTTACCTGCGGGACAAATTCAGACAACAAACAGCTCTTTTTCAGGTCAAATAAGACAATAAACTATTTGCTTTTAAGCTCAGTATGTTATAATTAATAGGTGCTTAATTATTTAGGCAAGTTATAAATTATTATTAGGTCGCTAATTATTATAAATTATTTCAGCTAAGATTAGCTGATTCGTTATTAACGGAAAAAATATGAATCCCGTTAGAAGTTAACTTTCGGGAATCGTAATTTTTAAAAATAAAATAAGTTGTCTAGCATATTTTGTAAGTAAAGTAAGTTAGTATAACTTCTAAACGGGATGAAAAAGAAATTAATTACATTATTTAGTTTTGTTCTTGGTTTTGCTCCATTAGCATTGTTTGCTCAACAGCAAGTAGGTAATGCTTCAGGATGTGCGGGTGTTGAGAGTGGAACTCTTCAGTCAGTAATTTGTACTGTTGGAAATGTTCTAGATACTCTTATTCCAATTCTTATAGTGTTGGGTATTGTGTATTTCGTATGGGGCGTTGTTCAGTATGTTATTGGTGACGATGAAGAAGCAAAAAAGAAAGGGAAAAATAGAATGATTTATGGAATCATTGGTCTAGTTGTAATCGTTGCAATGTGGGGTCTAGTTGGAATTATCACAAAGACTTTCGGTTTGAGTGGAACAACAAACGTTACTATTCCAACTCTTCCAATAAACTAAATATTTATTATGATAGATTTGTTTTTACCAAATATTGCGTATGCTAGTGTAGACACATTTATTGCCAAGGTTAATGAGGTAATTATTAATCCGCTTATCTTGTTGATGTTTGCATTAGCTTTAGTTTTCTTCTTTTATGGAATAGTAGAATTTCTTGCAAATCCAGAAAGTGACGAGAAGAAGACAAAAGGTAAAAGCCATATGATTTGGGGAATAGTTGGTATTACGATTATGATGGGAGTATGGTTTATTATGCATCTTGTTATGAATACTCTAAATATAGAAGGAATTAATCCGGAAAAAGGAGAAGTGAAACTAAATGAGTATGCTCCAAATTATAATTGGAATCCTTAAAAACTAAAAACAAATTTTTAAATAAGAAATTTAAAAAGGCGATCCACATCCATGAATCGCCTTTTGAGTTACCTCATTTATTTATTTTGTATACAACGACCCGAACATGAGGTTTATTCGGATTAGCAGATTTGATACTAACTGTTCCTCCTTTTGCACCGGCAGGAGTGCCGGGGTTGTCCTTTCCGTCAAAGAAAAATTCTTCTGAGACACCTGTAAATTTTTCATAGACAGGTTCCCCAAAAGTTTCAAGCCGGAACTTGAAGTTAATGACAGGATCACATGGTGTAAAACCATCGAATACAATGATTTCAGTTCCTGTGCTGTTTTCGGAATATTGCTCTGTCTGGTCGGTTGCTTTTTTATCATTTGAATTATCTTTTTTATCAAAAGATTTTACCCAGAAAATAAAAAGAAACGCCATTACAAGAATGATAACTAGACGAATAATTTTTACAGTATTTTTCATTATTTTTTTCCTCCAAATTTTTCAATGAGTAAAGTAATTGCTTTTACCACTTCAGGTGAAATTTCAATTCCCTCGAGATTTAGTTTTGCTTCGCCTCCAAGCACGATTTCTTTTATTTCTTTTGTTAGACTAATATCTTTGTCTAACAAAGGAGCGAGAGTTCGTGCTTCTTTATCTGAGTACCCAGCTTTTTTTAAAGTTTCCACCATTTCTTTTACGGCATTTGCTTTAGAAGCGGCATTTCTTGCACGTTGAACTTCTTCATTATAATCAACGTCTTTTATAGGGCATTCAATGACAATAATAGAAAGCTCTTTAGCAACTTCATCGAAGTCCTTTTTTTTAAGGATTTGTTCATGAGTGAAACTTTTTACATTAGTGCAAGTTTCATCTTTTACTTTTTCCCTGATGGTTTTTTCAGCAACAGCTGTTTGCATGCTGTTAATTGCTTCTTGTGTGTACCTTACATAATTGATCATTCTTTCTGATCTTTTCTTTTCTGATGCTCCCGCAGCAGAATCAGGTTTTGACATGATTGCTGCTTCGATTTCCATACTGCCATCAATCGTTGGAAAAGTTCCACGTACTTTCGCGTGTATGATTGCTTCAAGGTTTACAATGAATTCGATTGATTCCCACGGTAATTTAAAATAGAAGCCTTCGAACACAGCACGCCTTTTTTTAGTGAAATAATTTAATAAGACGTGACAGTCGTTCATCTTAACGTTTCCGACAAAAGAATTGAGACTGATTAAGGAAACGAAAAGGAATACAATAGTCCCAGGAAGTAAATATGCTTCTGAAGTAACAAGCAGAATTAAGAGCTGAATAACAGCCCATATGGCAGTTAGTGTTACGAACAACCAAAAACTTGCCGAACCGGAGGTTGAAATTTTTTCCATTTTTTTTGTTTTTTAAATTATTAATTATTGTTTGATTTGTTTGTTCCAATTGCTAATCTATTTTATTTTTTAAGAGAGGGGATTAGCGACAAAAACAAACAAATCAAGATAACTAATAACTTGTTTTTCAAGTATCAAATTCTACATAAAGTATATCACAAATAATACAAAAAGTCAACCCTATTGGGCTGACTTTTTGTATTATTTGTAAAGGTTTTAGGCGTGTTTCAGTGGTTGTGCCTTGTATTTTTCACCTGCGTGAGTAAGCTTTCTCCAAACTATTACTATTAGTAATACTAAGATTATTAGTAGCAACCATCCTAGAAAACTTGTTGGCAAGAAACTGTCTGAAGAGAATAGGGCATTAGCTGCTAAATTACTATCAGTATCTTCATCTGTTGTTTCTGACACACAAGCTGGTGTGGTTGTTGTTTTTGGTTTTGCAGTTGAACTTGGTTTTGGCTTGCTTGTAGTTGTAGCTGAAGTGGTTGGTGCTTTCTTGAGTGTGTAATATGCTGTGTTTGAAAGTCCACCATTTGAAGTGTGATTGTATACAGTGATTGATTGTGAGCCTAAACCTGTCATATCAGCATCTGTTGTGTGCATGATAATTTGGCTAGAACTTACATAACTTGTATTTCTATCACTACCATTCCATCTAGCTACAGAGCCTGGGATAAAGTTATAACCGTTAATTGTTATATCTTTAGCGCCTGTTTTGGTGATTCCTGAAGTTGGACTAATTGAAGTAATGTGTGGAACCAAACTCGTATTCTGGGTGTTATTAGTATTATTGTTTGTATTACCACTATTATTATTACTGTTGTTATTTCCAGAGTTATCATTATTCCAATGATCAAATTCAGTATTTGCACCGAAGTCAACTGTAACTGTTCTTGCTGAAACTGTGTTAGTTAAAGAAAAGCTTAACACTAACGCAAAGATGGCGAAAATCAATATTAAGTTTTTGTTTAATAATTTTTTCATACTAAGAGTATATCATAAACAAAATTATTTGTCAAGTAGTTTTTTACCTTATAAAATAAGGATTTTGTGCCGGGAGGGAGACTTGAACTCCCATGAGATTTCTCTCGCTTGCTCCTAAGGCAAGTGCGTCTGCCAATTTCGCCATCCCGGCTTATTCTCTATTATAAATCAAAAACTTAATAAAATAAATCTTTAATTTGTCCGCCCAGTAGGGATCGAACCTACGACCTTACGCTTAAGAGGCGTCTGCTCTACCAGCTGAGCTATGGGCGGATTAAATATTTAATTGTGTGCCCGAGGTGGGGGTCGAACCCACATCCCTTGCGAGACACGATTTTAAGTCGTGCGCGTATACCAATTCCGCCACTCGGGCTTCCAAACTAACTCTTATATTATAAACATTTTTTTATAAAATACAATCCAAAACACACTTTCTGTCTACTGAGGCCTGGGCCGGAATTGAACCGGCGTATGGAGATTTTGCAGATCTCTGCCTTACCACTTGGCTACCAGGCCTTATTTTTATTCTAACTTAATATTACTTTTCTCTTAATAATTCGTCAATTTTTTGTCTATTCTTTTCTCCAGTATCTATTTCAAAATCTATAAACGGAATTAATTTAGACTTCATATTTTTTTTCAAAAAATCTCTAAATTCCGCTCGTTTTCTTTTTGTAAAATCTAGAGCACTTTTTTCTTTTGAAGCAGGCAAGACTGTAATAAAAATAGTAGCTCTCTTCAAATCAGAAGACGCATGACAGTCGGTAACTGTTACAAGGGAAGTCCTGTTACTTTCTTTGCTCAAAAAACGAGCCGCAAGCTCTTTTATCAAATTTGATACTTTTTCTTTTCTTTCAGCCATTATTTTTTAACAATAGAAAATGATTCTATTACATCTCCCGGTGCGATTTCTATCTTTGATTCGAGCATCATTCCGAATTCAGCCCCTTCTTCAACCTCAGAAGTTTTTGATTTATTTTTTTCCAGATTTACGATTTTTCCTTTGCCAATTTCATTTTCACGACGTATTATTTTTACCGTGCTATTTAGCGCGATTCTGCCTTCTATCACTTTTCCTCCAAGAACCTGTTTTTCCTTTGTTTTACTGAAAGCTTTTAAAATTTTCGCTTTTCCTGTAATTTCTACTGTTTCTATTTTTGGTCTGCGGTTTTCCATTTCTTCTTCTAACCATTCAGTCATTTTGTAAATAATTTGGAAGAAAGAAATAGTAATACCTCTTGTTTCAGCTAGCTCAGTTGCATTTCTGTCAGCTTTTACATTAAAGCCTATTACAATGGCATTTTCACAAGAAGCAACAGACTTTATATCTGATTCTGAAATAGGCCCCACTCCTTTTTGTACTATTCTGAATTCAGCGCTTTCGCTTGTTATTTTATTAATTTCTTTTTCGATTGCCTCTATTGAACCAAGCACATCAGCTTTTAAAACTATTGGTATAATTTTTTTGTCAGAATTTTCAGCAACATTTTTATCGCAAATTATATTTGCTTTGAAATTTTCCGCATATTCTTCTGCGTCTCTCTTTTTTTCAAAAGACTTAAATTCTGCACCAACATTTGGCATTTTACTAAAACCAGTTAGCCTGATAGGGGAAGAGAAAGTCGCTTCGTTTATAGGTTTACCAAGAAAATTTTCCATTATACGAGTGGCACAAACTGAGTCTTCTACAACCACCGTCATGCCTTTTTTAAGAGTTCCATTTTTTATAACCAAAGAAGCTTGAATTCCTCTTTTTGGATCAAGGTTTGTTTCTATTACAGAACCAGAAGCTGTTTCGTTTGGATTACCAGTGAAATTTTCCATTTCAGCAAGAATAAGAATCAAAGAAAGTAAATTTTCAACGCCAGTTCCTTGTTTGGCTGATATTTCAGCAAATGGAATTTTTCCTCCAAAATTTTCTAGGTAAATTTCATTTTCAGCTAATTCGATTTTTGTTTTTTCAACATTAGCGCCCGGTTTGTCTATTTTATTAATAGCGACGATGCATGGAGTTTTGCTTGCTTCGATGGTTTTCCAAGCTTCAATTGTCTGTGGTTTAACGCCGTCTTCTGCTGAAACTATTAAAATAGCGATATCTGCGACATTCGCACCACGTTCTCGCATTTTGGAAAAAGCGGCATGCCCTGGAGTATCTAAAAAAGTTATTCTTTTTTCTTCTCCTTTTTCATCTTTGTGGACAACCTCATACGCAGAAATACGTTGGGTTATTCCTCCAGCTTCTTGTTCAACGACATTTGTTTTTCGAATATAATCGAGCAAAGTGGACTTACCATGGTCAATGTGTCCCATCACTACAACTATTGGCGGTCGTTCTGTATTCTGTTGTTTTTTCTTCTTGTCCATCTTTTTAAAAAATTAAAAACTTTTTTATTTTACTTCTGCTTTATTTAGAGCCTCTTTTTCTTCTTCAGATAATTCATATTCTGATTTTCCGTTTTTGATTGGTTTAGCAAAAATACTCATTCTTTCTCTAGAATATAAACTAGAAATTACGACGCCGTCTTTTTCTTCGTTTAGAATCCCAATAGCAAAACTTTGGTTACTGCCTTGGTCTGGAAAAGGATTAAATCTTATTGTTTCAACTCCACGAATGCTTTTCTTTAATTTTTTATTAACAACTACTAATTCTTTTTCAGCTGCCTCTTTTGCTATTTTTAATACAGCTATATCTTTCTCTAAAATGTTAATAGTATCTTCTAAATCTTTAGCTTTTTTACCCATGAAGAATTTTTTTAGACGTCTTTCTGTTTTGACAATCCAAAACAATTCCACTAAAATGGCAATTCCAGCAAAAACAAAAAAAGCGATTTGGAGCTTTATATTCATACTGATTCAATATATACTATTTTTATGGAAAAATCAAAGAAAATTTATCTAGATAATGCTTCTGCCACACCAATAGACAATCGGGTTCTTTCTGTTATGACAAAAATAAGCAAAGAAATTTTTGCCAACGCTAGCGCGATTCACGATTTGGGCATAACTGCAAAGAATAAATTAGAACAAGCAAGAAAAGAAATCGCTACTATTTTAAATGCGCATACTGATGAAATAATTTTTACCTCAGGTTCTACTGAATCAAATAATTTGGCAATCAGAGGAATTTTAGAAATTTTGAAAAATAGCACAGTAGAAAAAGATTTTATTCCTCATATTATTACAACAAACATAGAGCACGCTTCTGTTTTGGAAGTTTGCAAATATTTAGAAAAAAACAAAAAAGCTGAACTTACTTATGTGCCAGTTGAATCAAATGGAATTATAGAGCCAAAGAAAATGAGGAAAGCCTTGAGATCTAACACGGTTTTGGTTTCTGTAATGTATGCAAACAATGAAATAGGCACTGTTCAGCCAATCCAAGAAATAGCAAAAGAAATCAGATATTTTAACAAAGTAAATAATAAAAAAGTTTTACTTCATACAGATGCAACGCAGGCTGTAAATTATTTGTTACTTAATGTTGAAAAATTAGGGGTAGACTTAATGTCTTTTAATTCTGGAAAAATTTATGGACCAAAAGGTGTTGGAGTTTTGTTTATAAAAAGAAGAACAGAAATTGGCCCAATTCTTTTTGGAGGAGAGCAGGAATTTAATTTTCGACCGGGGACTGAAAATTTAGTAAACATAGTTGGTTTGGCAGAAGCATTAAAAATCACAGAAAAAATAAAAGAGAAAGAAATTAGAAGACTAATTAGTTTGAGAGATTATTTTATTGGAAAACTTTTAGAATTAAGTGCTGATTTAAAAATAAATATAAACATAAATGGTGATTTGAAAAATAGACTGGCTAATAACGTAAATATAACTATTCCAAAAATTCCAAGCGAACTTTTGGTGTTAGAATTATCAGCTAGGGGAATTTATGTTTCAGAAAAAAGTGCTTGTAAATCTGGTGACAAAAAGAGTTCGCACGTTATTCGGGCTATTACAGGAAAAAATATTGGTAGTGTCAGATTTTCTTTAGGCAGACAGACAAAAAAAGAGGACTTAGATTATGCAATTAAAGCTTTAAGTCAAATTTTGAAAAAACTAGAAAAATGGTATTATTAGGGCATGGATATTAAAGAACTAAACAAAGCGCAGTTAGTAATGCTTTTGGTTTTACTTAGTTTCGTGGTTTCGATCGCGACGAGTATTATCACTGTGTCATTAATGCAAGAAGCCCCGTCTGTTTCTTTGCCGATTAATAAAATAGTAAAAGAAACGGTTGAAAAAATAGTTCCGGCTGATGTCCAAGAAGAGCCGACTTTATCATCTGAACAACAAAAATTACTTGAAGAACTGAAAGCGATAAAACCACTAACTGTTTCTGTTTACCTAAAAGGAATCACAGAAGATAAAATATTGGGAACAGGTTTGTTTTTGGGAAATAATAAAGTAGTTGTTGCTTCACTGATTGCTGCGCCGAAAGAAGGAGAAAGTTATGTAGTAAAAAGTGTTCTAGGCGAACAAAAAGTTTCAAAAGTGACTCAAGAAAAAGATTTTACTATTATTGAAATAAATCAAGCGGAAAATACTGTAAATACTTCAAATGATAATAGTACAAATACAACAAATACAGGCACAGATACGAATACGAATCCTAATACAACAAATACAAACACAAACACAAACACAAACACGAACTCCACGACTTCGTCAGGAATAAACTTATCTACTACGAGTCCTGCGATACAATAAAAAATAAAAAAATAAAAATTAATTTTTAAATAAAAAAATATGCCACCATTAAATAAATTCACAACCAAAGCAAAAGAGGCGATAAAAAAAGCGCATGAGTTAGCAATAGAGCGGGGACAAGACCACGTTTCCTCGATGCATCTTCTCGTTGCTCTTTTGGTGCAAGAAGAAAGTATGGTCAATTCTATTTTGGATAGACTAGAAGTAGACACAATGCTTTTAGCTGATTCTTCTCTTGAAGCAATCGAGTTGCCAGAATCAAAAAGTACACTTTCGCCTGCATATCAGATTTATTTAACAGCAGATTTGGCACAGGTTATTGAACATTCTGTAAAAGTAGCGGAATTTTTGAAAGATAATTTTGTATCAACAGAGCATTTATTTATTTCAATGCTTGAAGTGCAAGGTGAAGCAAAAGAACTTTTGGCTAGATTCAAAATTAATAAAGAATTAGTTTTGAAAATTTTAGAACAACTTCGCAGTCAGGATATTACAGGAAATGAAGAACCAAAAAAGTTCAGATTACTTTTGAAATATACTAGAAATCTAACCAAACTTGCGAAAGAAGATAAATTAGACCCAGTTATTGGTCGTGATAGTGAAATAATGCGCATAATGCAGATTCTTTCACGACGTACTAAAAATAATCCGATTTTGATTGGAGAAGCGGGAACAGGAAAGACTGCAGTTGTTGAAGGTTTGGCTCAAAGAATAGCAAAAGGAGATGTTCCAGAATCTTTGAAAGAAAAAGAAATTGTTTCTCTTGATTTAGGATTGCTTATTGCTGGAACAAAATACAGAGGAGAATTTGAAGAAAGACTAAAAGGCATTATGAAAGAAATCGAAAGAGCAGAAGGAAAAATTATTTTATTCATAGATGAAATTCATACTATAGTTGGTGCTGGTGGCGGAGAAGGAACACTCGATGCTTCTAACATGCTAAAACCAACTTTGGCTCGAGGAGAATTAAGAGCAGTCGGTGCGACAACTTTGAAAGAATATCAGAAATATATAGAAAAAGATCCAGCGTTGGCTAGAAGATTTCAACCTGTTTATATCGACGAGCCTTCTGTGGAAGATGCGATTGCAATTTTGCGTGGACTAAAAGAAAAATATGAATTATTCCATGGTGTGAGAATTACAGATGATGCTATTGTTTCTGCTGTTAACTTATCTTCGAGATATATCACAAATAGATTTTTGCCAGATAAGGCTGTAGATTTGATAGATGAAGCTTCTTCTTCTTTAAAAATTTCTTTGGAAAATAAACCGCCAGTTCTAGAAGATGCACACAGAAAGATAATGAGATTAGAGATAGAAAAAGAAGCGCTCAAAAAAGAAATTTCTTCTTCAGGTTTAAGCGGAGAAAAAGAAAGCGGAAAACACGCTAAAGCTAGAATAAAAGAAATTGAAAAAGAAATTGCTAATTTAAATGAAAAGACGAAAGAACTTGAATTGAAATGGCAAAACGAAAAAAGTGTTGTTACTGAAATTGGTAAAATTAAAAAAGAATTAGAGGCTCTAAGATTAGAAGCTGAAAGCGCGGAAATGAAAGCTGATTTATCAAAAGCAGCGGAGATTCGCTATGGAAAAATTCCTACTCTTAAAAAAGATTTAGATACAAAACTTGCAAAATTGAAAAAATTGCAGAAGTCTAGAAGAATTCTAAAAGAAGAAATTACAGCAGAAGATATTGCAGAAGTTGTAGCACGCTGGACTGGAATTCCATTACGCAAAATGCTTGAAGAAGAACGCGCAAAATTAGAAAGAATGGAAGAAGAATTAAACAAAAGAGTAATTGGTCAAGATGATGCTATTCACAGAATAGCAGATGTGATTAGAAGATCTCGTGCTGGAATTTCTGATCCGAACAGGCCGATAGGTTCTTTTATTTTCTTGGGACCGACTGGAGTTGGAAAAACTGAACTTACAAAAGCTTTGAGCCAGTTTATGTTCAATGATGATAGAGCGTTAATTCGTGTTGATATGTCTGAATATATGGAAAAGCATTCTGTTTCGAAATTAATTGGTTCACCACCGGGTTATGTTGGTTATGATGAAGCAGGACAACTTACTGAAGCTATCAGGCACAGACCGTATGCTGTAGTTTTGTTTGATGAAATAGAAAAAGCGCATCCAGAAGTTTTTAACATGCTTTTGCAAGTAATAGATGAAGGAAGACTGACAGACGGAAAAGGTAGAATAGTAAATTTCAAAAATGCGATAATTATTTTGACTTCAAATATTGGCTCGCAGTTTGTTGAAAAAATGGAATCAATTGGATTTACAAATAGTTCAAGTAAAGAAGATTACAGTAATATGAAAGGAAAAGTATTGGAAGCTCTGAAAGAAAATTTCCGCCCAGAATTTATAAACAGAATAGATGAGACTATCGTGTTTGATGTTCTTTCTGAAGATGCTATTAGAAAAATAGTTGATCTAAGAATTCAGGTTGTGCGAGACAGATTACTATCAAAAAATATTGGTTTTCAAATTTCTGAAGATGCTTTGAATTATTTGGCAAAAGAAGGATATAATCCACACTATGGCGCACGGCCATTAAACAGACTGATTCAAAATAAAATTTTAAATCCAGTTGCTTCTTATATTATTTCTAATGATGTTAAGAAAAATGATGTAGTCTTTGTTTCTGTAAAAAATAATGAGCTTCTTATTGAAACTAAAAGAGGGAAAGTGAAAAGTAATGTTTCAGTAAAATTAAGAAGTTCTATTAAATAAAGCTCTCAAAAGATGCAAAAAATATAATTTTATGTTATTTTAGAGCTATGCGTCGGTGGCGGAGTGGTCAATCGCAACTGACTGTAAATCAGTCGCCCTTCGGGCTACGTAGGTTCGAATCCTACCCGGCGCACAATTTTAATCTTATTTTTAGCTTTTTAAAAAACTTCTTTTTGCATATGTGATATAATATATGTATTAGTAATTTTTAAGATAATTATATGAAAAAATATTTTAGCTCCTTAGGTTTTTTTCCTTTCTTTTTTGCTTTATTTTTATTTCCTTCAATTATTTTTGCACAAATAACAGAACCTGCTCAGGTTACTGGTCTTTTAGCTAGCGTTAGTGAATATAAACAAATTGATTTATCTTGGGTAGCACCAGATGATGGTGGTTCGCCAATTATTGGTTATCAAATTGAAAGAGAATCTCCAATTGGAAGTGGTTTTTCTGTTGTTATGCCAAATACAGGGGGTCCTGGAACTACTTATAGTGATACTGAACTTAATCAAAATACAGAATATAATTATCGTGTTTCTGCTATTAACACTATCGGAACTGGTATTGCTTCAAACGAAGCAAGTGCTATTACAGAAAATGTTCTTAGTTATTTTGCAGGTGGTTCTGGTATTTCAGAAGATCCTTTTTTAATAACAACTTGTCAACAATTACAAAATGTTAATCATTTTGGAGGTCAGAGTAATCATTATTATTTTAAAGTAATGAACGATATTAATTGTTCAGATACTGTAAATTGGAACAGCGGAGCAGGTTTTATTCCAATTGGACCATGGTTCGGTGGTTCTGTTGATGGAAATAAGAAAACAGTTTCTAATTTATTTATTAATAATTTTAATGAATCTGGAGGTACTGGACTGTTTGGATCTATAGATAGCGCAATTGTTTCAGAAATTGGTTTAGTAAATGTAGATATTACTGGATCATCAGGTGATGTTGGAGGGTTAGTTGGATATAGTATTCAAAGTCATTTAGAAAATAATTATGTACAAGGTAACATTACTGGTGGAAGTAATGTTGGAGGGTTAGTTGGTAAAGTTTCTTCCCTTGGTCCAAAAACTATAGTTAATTCATATACCGATACGGTTGTTGTGGGGCAAGAGAATGTTGGAGGATTAGCAGGATATCTTGAAGAAGATAATATTTATAATTCATACGCTGTTGGAACAACTACTTCTACAATAAGTGGTAATGTTGGAGGGTTGGTTGGATATTGTAAAGGTGGTTATTCGAATTTAATTCATAATTCTGGTTGGTATAAAGGAAATAAAACAATTTCTGGAATTGGATATGATTCTGGCACAGATAATTTTGCTGAGGTAACTTATCCTGAAACAAATAAAAATGTTTTTTATGATAAAAATCATGCTATTTATACAGTAGGTGATTTATATAAATGGTCGTTTGATGGTAATCCTTGGTATGAATATACTAATAGTTATCCAAAGTTTACAGAACAAGAAATAATTCCTGTAATTCTTCGTCACACAACCACTGGCTCTTATCCAACAGGAAAAAATCCATTTATAACTTCTTCATCTTCTATCCCACCCACCGACTGTTTAGCAGGATATCTATTTAGTCCAAGTACAGGTAAAGCATGTGGAACAACATCTGCTCCAACTACACCTAAATTCACATTCACAAAGAACTTAAAATACCTACAGATAGACAATGAAGTAAAAGAACTTCAAAAGTTCTTAAACACTCATGGCTATCAAGTATCTACTACAGGAGCAGGTTCACTAGATAATGAGACAAATTATTTTGGACCAAAAACTAAACAAACTGTAATTAAGTTTCAATTCGCTAATAATTTGACAGGAGATGGATTAGTTGGACCAATAACTAGGGGAGTATTGAATTCTTTGGTAAAATAAAATTTAATCTTTATCCTATAAATACTATTAAGTTAAGTTTGGGATACAAACAATAGTGTCTAAAGCTGCTGGGTAAACATTACTGAATTTGGCACACAAAACTCTCTTGTAATTAATTAATTTAGTTTGAACATTCTCTAAAACGGCGCACAAAATTAAAACCCGCATATTTAATGCGTGCTCTACACTAAATTATTAAGAAGCATGATTTTTAACTTTATTTATGCTAATATTTTCAACATGTCATTAAGTATAGGAATAGTAGGTTTGCCAAACGTAGGAAAAAGCACGTTGTTTAACGCGCTTACAAAAAAAGGCGTTCCAGCGGAAAATTATCCATTTTGTACGATTGATCCATCTGTCGGAATAGTGCCAGTGCCAGACGAGAGGGTAGAATTGCTTTCTAATTTTTCTAAATCAAAAAAAACTATTCCAGCAGTTATTGAATTCGTTGATATTGCTGGTTTGGTTGCAGGTGCGTCAAAAGGTGAAGGTTTGGGAAATAAATTTCTTTCTAATATTCGCGAAGTAGATGCTATTGCTCATGTTGTGAGAACTTTCGAAGACAATTCTGTAATTCATGTTGCAAATAAAGTTGATCCGTCTAATGATATTGGCGTGATAAATCTAGAATTAGTTTTGGCTGACATGGAAAGTGTTACAAAAAGAATTGCTAATCTCACAAAAGATGTAAAAAGAGGCGACAAAGAAGCAGTTGCTGAAAATAATATTTTAGAAAAATTAGTAAAAATTTTAGAAGCTGGAAGATTGGCAATAGAAGCAAATTTGAGTGAAGAAGAAAAATTTAAAATAAAATCTTTAAACTTACTCACACTCAAGCCTATGTTGTATGTCTTGAATGTTTCAGAAGCGAATGAAAATGTCGAAATAAATTTGCCGACCGGAAGTATTTCTGTGAAAGTTGATCCAGTTTTTGAAAAAGGTTTTGATGATTTAATTAAAAAAAGTTATGAGCTTTTGGGTTTGGAAACTTTTTTGACTACGGGGGAAGACGAAACTCGCGCTTGGACTATCAAGAAAAATTCTACTGCGCCGATTGCCGGCACAGCTATTCACACTGATTTTCGAGATAAATTCATTCGCGCTGATGTGATTAATTGGAAAGATTTACTAGATGCTGGAAGCTATGCAAATGCCCGCGCAAAAGGTTTGGTCAGAACAGAAGGGAAAGAATATGTTGTGAAAGATGGGGATGTGATTGAGTTTAAAATCTAATGAAAATATGCACAAAAAGTCCGTTTTAATAATTGCGCACAATGAGGAAAAATACATTTCAAAATGCGTTGAGTCTGTTTTAAGCCAAACTCAAAAAGCAGATGAGATTGTTTTGCTAATACATAATTCTTCTGATGATACTTTAAATTTGGCGAAAAAATATCAAGATATAATTAAGATTATTGAATACAAAGGACCAGAAGGAATAGTTTACGCAAGAGTAGAAGGATTGAAAAATGTGACAGGTGATATTGTTTTGTGTATAGACGGTGATTCTTATGCAAAGAAAAATTGGATTGAAGTTATGACTAAATTATTAGAGCAGAATAATATTTTAGTTGCTTCTTGGGTAAAAATAAAAGGTGCTAATTTTAATTTTTTTCATAATCTTTTAAATAAATATTTATGCGTTTGGAATTTTAGAAGAAAAGCACGTTGGGTTTGGGGACCAAGTTTTGCTTTTTGGGGAAGAGATAAAAATAAAGTTTCAGAAATTTTTATAAAAAGTATTGAATTAAGTAAACATTTAAATTTAACTAGAAACCCAGAAGATTTGTGGCTCGCTCTGTTTTTAGAACAAGATGGTAAAATAGAAATTACAAACAAAACCTTTGTTGTTGCAAATCAAAAAGAAAAAGGAAGCAGAGAAGCTTTTTCGAGAAATTTAGAAAATGTGCGAAATGGAAAAATTATTGAAAGATATTGGAAAGAAAATTATGGAAAATAAAGAAATTCTAAAAATCCTAAAATCCGACGGAATTGGCGTAATGCCGACTGATACTTTGTATGGCTTGGTTGGAAGTGCTTTTTCCAAGAAAGCTATAAATAGAATTTACAAAGTAAAAAATAGAAATAAAAGCAAAAAGTTGATTGTTTTGATTTCTAATTTGAAAGATTTGGAAAAATTTAATATAAAAATAACTAAAGAGCAGAAAGAAGTTTTGCATAAATTCTGGCCCGGAAAAGTGAGTTTTGTTTTGAATAATATTGCTTTCAGATTGCCGAATAAGCAAAAGCTTATAGAAATTTTGAAAAAGACCGGGCCACTTGTTGCGCCATCCGCTAATCCAGAAGGTTTGAAACCAGCTAAGAATATTACAGAAGCCAAAAAATATTTTGGAGATTTAGTGGATTTTTATATTGCTGGAGGAAATTTAGAATCAGAGCCGTCTACTTTATTAAAAGTAAACAAAAAGGGAGAAATAGAAATTCTTCGTGGTAAAATAAAATAATGGAGGAAACAAAAATTTATTATTCAAAAGATTGGAAAGATTACGAACTTCTCGATACGGGAGAAGGAGAAAAATTAGAACGCGTTGGTAATTATAAATTTGTTAGGCCGTTTGAGGATGCTGTTTGGGTAAAAAGTTTGGCAAAGAAAGATTGGGCAGAAATAGATGGAAAATTTTTTACTTCTAAAAATAACAAGAACGAAAAGTCTGGTTGGAAACTAAATAAATCTTTGCCAAAAAAATGGGAAATTAATTATAAAGATATAAAATTTTCTGTTACGCCAACGCCATTTAGGCATTTTGGTTTTTTTGGAGAACAGGCGAGCCATTGGGATTTTATAGAAAACAGTATAAAAAATTCAGGCAGGCATATAAAATTTCTAAATCTTTTTGGCTACACTGGCGTTGCGAGTTTGTTTGCATTACGAGCTGGGGCAGAAGTTACGCATTTAGATGCATCAAAAACCAGTCTTACTTGGGCGAAAGAAAATCAGGAACTTTCTGGCTTGAGTAATCTACCAATGAGAATTATTTGCGACGATGCTTTGAAATTTTTAGAACGTGAAGCAAAAAGGGGAAATAAATATGATGCTGTTATTATGGACCCACCGAAGCACGGCAGAGGGCCAAACGGTGAAATTTGGAAAATAGAAGAAATGTTGCCAAAGCTTTTAGAAAACGTGAGAAAAGTTTTATCTGACAAGCCACTATTTGTGATTCTTACTTCTTATGCTATTGATGCATCTTCTTTGTCTTTAAAATACGCACTTGAAGATGCATTAAAAGATTTTCACGGCAAAGTAGAAAATGGAGAATTGTGTTTATTAGAAACTTCTAAAAAAAGAACGATTCCTTCAGCTAATACAGCTATTTGGAAATCTTTTTAGTTTTTGAATTTTTTATTTTATTATTTGCTTTTTCAGTAGCTCTTGTTTTTCTGGTTTGACTTTGTTCTTTTAACTCTAGAACTTCTTCTATTAGTTTTCCTAAATTTTCTTCTATCTTTTGCATTAGTTCATCGTCTTTCTTTTGTTCTGATTCTTCATTTTCAGAGTCTTCTTGGATTTCTTCCACATCTTCTTGAATCTCGTCCACATCTTCTTGGATTTCATCGACATCTTTTTGAATCTCATCAACATCTTTTTCAATTTCTTCAACGTCTTCTTGAATTTCTTCAATATCTTCCGAAACTTCTTCTAGTTCTTCTGCGTGCTTATTTACAGTCATTTGAATAAAAATAGAAAGATAAATAGCTTCGAGAGAAACTATAGTAGTAAGAACAAGCATGACTTTGTCAAAATTTACGCTATTGTTTAAAGCGAGTCCCATCATGATAGCAAAGAAAACGGTATGAACAAAAAGGGAACTGGGTGAACCAATCCATCTCACAAATTTATCTGATGCTTTTCTAATTCTTATTTTTCTTTCTTTTCTGGTCATAGTATAGATGTGTTGCTTTTGTTATTTTGTATTTTGGCAAAAACAAAATAGCTCAAGAAGCTTAATTTATAACGTTTTCATTATAGCACAATTTTGCTATAATAAGTCAATGGAAAATCAACAAAATTTACAAACGAACAAGCCAAAACTTAGTATAAGTTTTTTCTTTTTGTGCTTGGGTGTTTTGATTTCTTTAATAACTTCTGTTGTTTCTTTTCTTAATTTAGTTTTCAGTACATTAGATAAACGTTTTCCGGATGTTTTGAATGCAACTTATCAGTATGGTTATAATACTTATAATTATGAAACGATGCGTATTGCTCTCGCAACGCTAATAATTTTCTTTCCGATTTTTCTAATAGTGTTTCATTTTTGGAAAAAATTTACGAAAAAAGAAATTGGGCACATAGATCAGGTGTTAAAAAAATGGCTAGTGTATGTAGTTTTATTTTTGTCTACTTTAGTAGTTCTTATTGATCTTGTAACACTTGTAAAATATTTTGTTTCTGGAGAAATAACTATTAGATTTGTTTATAAAGTTTTAGCTACTTTTGTAACAGCTGTGATTATTGGTAAATATTTTTATATTTCAGAATTCTGGTCAGCTGAGAAAAAATTATTTAAAAAAATAAATATCAAAAAATTAAATACAATAATTAATCCAATTGCCGGTTCGGTTTTGGTTATTTTGGCTGTTATTTGGAGTTTCTCAGTTATGGGAAGTCCTATGAAACAAAGAATGCTTAGATTGGACGATAAGAGGGTTTCTGATTTGCAGAGTATTCAGTATCAGGTTATAAATTATTGGCAGCAAAAAGAAAAACTGCCAGTTAGATTAGTTGATTTGGCAAATCCAATTTCCGGTTATTCTTTGCCTGTTGACCCAGAATTTGAGAAGGGAAAAGTTTATGAATATAATTTAAAAGACGAGAAAAATTTAACTTTTGAATTATGTGCAGATTTTTCTTTACCAATGCCAAAAGGTTGGCAAGAATCACAAAATTATTATAAAGTAACAGGCTCAGCTGTGCCCATGGAAACAACAACTGATGTGGCTGTTTCTTCTTATCCTTATGCTGGTGGAGTTGGAGAATCATGGGATCACCAAACAGGCAGAACTTGCTTTGAAAGAACGATAGATAAAGATTTGTATCCACCTTTTCCGAAAGTATTAAAAAATTAAAAGATTTATAAGTTATAAAAATTAAAGATAGCTAGTATAGAATGAAAAATTACGATCATAAAAAAATTGAAAAAAAATGGCAGAAAGTTTGGGAAGACAAAAAAATTTATCAAGCCAAGAATAATTCCAAAAAGAAGAAGTTTTATTCTTTGATTGAATTTCCATATCCGTCTGGTGCTGGGTTGCATGTCGGTCATCCTCGTCCGTATATTGGGATGGATATTGTTTCTCGTAAAAAGAGAATGGAAGGATATAATGTTCTTTTCCCAATTGGTTGGGATGCTTTTGGTTTACCAACAGAAAACTATGCTATTAAAACTGGAATTCATCCATCAAAAGTCACAAAACAAAATACTGACAATTTTCGTCGTCAAATAAAAATGTTTGGTCCGTCTTTTGATTGGACACGAGAAATAAACACAACTGATCCGACTTATTACAAATGGACGCAGTGGATTTTTTTACAGATGTATAAAAAAGGTTTGGCTTACAAATCAGAAATGCCAATCAATTGGTGTCCAAAATGTAAAATTGGTCTAGCAAACGAAGAAGTAATAAACGGCAAATGTGAACGATGTGGCGCTGATACAGAAAGAAGATTAAAAAAACAATGGATGTTGGGAATTACAAAATATGCTGACAGATTAGATAAAGATTTGGATTTAGTTGATTACCCTGAAAGTATAAAATTACAGCAGAGAAACTGGATCGGCAGATCAGAGGGAAGTGAAATAGAATTTAAAATAAAAAATTCTGATCAGAAAATAAAAGTTTTCACTACACGTGCAGATACTTTGTTCGGTGCGACTTATGTTGTGCTTGCGCCTGAGCATGAATTGGTGCAGAAGTTAAATTTTGAAAATAAAAAAGAAGTTGAAAATTATATTAAGTCAGTAAAAAGTAAAACTGATATTGAAAGAACAGATGAGAAAAAAGAAAAAACAGGAGTTGAATTGAAGGGCTTGAAAGCTATCAATCCAGCTAACAGTGAAGAGATTCCAGTTTGGGTTGCTGATTACGTTTTAGTTGGTTACGGAACTGGTGCAGTAATGGCAGTACCGGCGCATGATGAGAGAGACTTCGCGTTTGCGAAGAAATATGGGTTAGAAATTAGGCAGGTAATTGCTCCATTTTTTACTGAAAAAGAAGATGGTAAAGATAAAGTTAGACCTGATAAAAAAACTGTTACTCGAAAAACTGCTTATGCTTTAGTTTTTGATAAAAAGAATAATAGATTTTTGTGTTTAGATTGGGAAAAGTTTAATTGGCATTCTGGAATAATTGGTGGTGTCGATGAAGGAGAAACTTATCTAGAAGCAGCATTAAGAGAAATAAAAGAAGAAACTGGTTATACTAACCTTAAATTTATAAAAGAATTAGGGATGGAACAACATAATAATTTTTTTGCTGCTCATAAAGATGAAAATAGGTATGCAATAGGTCGTGGAATGCTTTTTGAACTCATTGATGAAGATAAAATAGAAACAGAAGAAGAACATACTTGTAATCATAAACTTGTTTGGATAAGAGCTGAGGAGATGAAAGATTGGTTAAATCTTTCGGCTTTTGAGTATATGTGGAAAGCGTATATTTCTGGTTCTGATTGTTTTATTGACGATGGAATTTTAATGAACTCTGGAAATTTTAATGACTTAAATTCAGATGAAGCTCGAAATAAAATTACAGAATTTGTTGGGGGAAAAATAGTTACGAAATACAAATTACGCGATTGGGTCTTTTCAAGACAGAGATATTGGGGAGAACCGATTCCACTTATTCACTGCGAGAAGTGCGGTTGGGTTGCAGTTCCTGAAAAAGATTTGCCGGTAAAATTACCAGAAGTAAAAAATTACAAGCCGACCGATACGGGAGAATCGCCGCTTTCTTTAATTTCAAAATGGGTGAATGTAAAATGCCCGAAGTGTAAAGGGAAAGCGGTGAGAGAAACAGACACAATGCCAAACTGGGCGGGAAGTTCTTGGTATTATTTAAGATACACAGATCCGAAAAATAAAAAAGAATTTGCGAATAAAAATATTCTAAAATACTGGACGCCGGTAGATTGGTATAACGGTGGCATGGAGCACGTTACTTTGCACTTATTGTATTCAAGATTTTGGCATAAGTTTTTGTATGATTTGAAATTAGTGCCAACAAAAGAACCGTACAAAAAAAGAACAGCACATGGAATGGTTCTTGCTGCAAACGGCGAAAAGATGTCTAAATCAAGAGGCAACGTAGTGAACCCAGATGATGTAATAAAATTATACGGAGCTGATACTTTGAGAATTTACGAAATGTTTATTGGGCCTTTCGGTGATACTGTTGCTTGGAATGATGAAAGTATAATCGGCCCAAGAAGATTTATTGAGAAAGTTTGGAGAATCAGTCAGAAAGTTTCAAAAGAAAAAACTTCTGGTGATGTTGTAAAATTGTTGCACAAGACTATCAAGAAAGTAGGAGAAGATATAGAAGAAATGCGTTTCAATACAGCAGTTTCTGCGATGATGATTCTAGCTAGTGAGTTTGAAAAAGTTGAAGATATAAATATAAAAGATTTTAAATTATTCTTGCAGATTTTGGCACCGTTTACACCGCACGTTGCCGAAGAACTTTGGATTTCTTTGGGCGAGAAAAAAACGATACATCTTTCAAGTTGGCCAAAATTTGATAAAAATTTAATAAAAGATGATGAAGTAAAAATAGCTGTTCAGGTAAACGGAAAAGTTCGAGCAGAAATGTTGATTCAGATAGATGAGAAAGAAGAAAATATAAAAGAAAAAGCGCTAAAAATAGAGCAAGTTGTTAAATTTACTGAAAATAAAGAAATAAGAAAAGTAATTTATGTAAAAAACAGACTTGTGAATATCGTAGTGTAGATTTGCTTTGGTTAGTTGTGTTATAATTAAACTAAATAATTATGGTAAAAAAAATCAGAAACTTTCTCAAGAAAAACTTTCTACTTACTGCTAGCTTAATGTTTCTAGTTGTTTTTTCAGGTACAATGCAGTTATTTGCTGCTGATCCACCACCTCCAGTAGGTGGTTATCCGGCAGGTACAGTTCTTGATCCAGGTTGTACACCAGGAAGTGTAGATTGTATAGTTGCTCAAGCTGTATATAATGCTGGAGATATTATGTATGATAATTCAACTTCTGGTTTAACTGCTACTGATACTCAGGCTGCGATTGATGAGATAGATGGGGTTGTGGATAATATAAACGATTTTACAATTGATGTAAATAATAATATGTTTGCCGGAACTGGAGCGGGAAGTTCTTTGTCTGGTGGCCAAAATAATTTTTTTGCAGGTATTGGTGCTGGGCAGAATACAACAACGGGAAGTAATAATATCGCTATTGGTTATCAAACACTTTATTCAAACTTAACAGGAAATAAAAATACGTCGAATGGATTTCAAACACTTTTTTTAAATACAATAGGATATGATAATACAGCCAACGGGTATTTATCCCTTGCTTCGAACACGACAGGATTTCAAAATACTGCTATTGGCCTTCAATCTCTTACTACAAATACAATTGGATATCAAAATGTAGCTAACGGTGTTCAATCACTTGGCATAAATACAACAGGATATCAAAATACTGCTAATGGGTATAATGCACTTGTTGGTAACACAACGGGTTGGGCCAACAGTGCTATTGGATATCAAACTCTTTCCACTAATACTACAGGGTCTTATAATACGGCTATCGGTTATAATGCAGATGTAACTGTAAATAATCTAATTAATGCAACAGCTATTGGTTACAATGCAAAGGTTGGTTCAAGCAATAGTTTGGTCCTTGGAGGAACTGGGGCAGATGCTGTGAAAGTTGGAATCGGTACAACAACACCAACTAATGTTCTAGATATTGTTGGGCCAGCATTGGATACAACAGTAGTAAGTATTTCAACAACTGGAGGAAATACTTGCACTTTTAATACAGGAGTTAATCCGGGAGTTTGGTCCTGTGCTTCAGATAGAAGATTGAAAAATAGTATTTCTGCTATAGATAACAATTTAGCTTTAACAAAGATAAACGCACTTAATCCAGTAATGTTTCATTATAATTGGCAAGAATCTTCAGACCCTTTAGTTCCAGGATTTATTGCCCAAGAATTCGAAGAAATTTTTCCAGATATGGTTTCAACAAATCCAGAAACTGGTTACAAATCTCTTTCTTACACTCCACTTATTCCATATACAGTGAAAGCTATTCAAGAACTTGATCTAAAAGTAGAAGACTTAATTGTTGAAAAACAAAATCTATTTAATAATTTAATTGCTTGGTTTGGAAATGTGGGGAATGGAATAGAAAAATTATTTGCAAAAGAAATACATACAGATATGATTTGTGTTAAAAAATCAGATGGTACAGAGAGATGTGTCACAGGAGATGAATTAGACCAAGTTCTTTCAAACTCTGGATTGAATAATATTACTCCTACACAAGCACAAGAACCTATTAGGTCTAATAATGCTGGTGATGTAACAGAAGAAGGAATAGACGGAACTGCTCCTAATGAAGCCCAAAATCCAACTACCGAAACTCCTCAATCAGAAACGCCGCTTAGTGATACCCCTACAACAGATACAACAAACCCAACAGAAAGTGCTTAATAATTAAGCACTTTTTATTTTTTATGGTAATATTAGTATATTAATAAAGTTATTAGTATAGTTTTTTAATTTTTATAAAATAAATAATATGTCAAAAATCTTCGATAAAATATCTTTTTGGTCGCTATTCGTTACAATAATTTCTCTGCCGTTTTTCTTTTTACCATTTACTAAAATTCCAGTAGAAATTTCCAAAAGTTTTATTTTGGTTTTAGGTCTTTCTGTTTCTATAATTTTTTGGGCAATCGCAAGATTTTTTGATAGAAAAATAACTGTTCCAAAGTCATGGATTTTTTTGTCTAGCTCGATCGTTTTGTTTGTGATGCTTCTATCTAGTATTTTTTCTAAAGCTGCCGGTTTTTCTTTTTTTGGAACAATCTTAGATACAAGTTCTTTCTTTTTTGCACTGTCAGCATTTTTGCTGATGTTCTTTTCATCTTTGATTTTTAAAGACAAAAAAGCTGTTGGTCTAGTTTTTAAAGGTTTAATTATTTCATTTTTTGCTTCTGTAGTTTTTCAACTTACACATGTGTTTTTCCCTAAAATATTATCTTTTAATACACTCTTTCAAAAAACAGATAACTTAATTGGAAGTTTTAATTCTTTCAGCATTTTTGCTGGGTTAGTTATTATTTTTTCAATGCTCGTCCTTTCTTTTGTTTCAGTTTCAAGATTGAATAAAAATATTTTAGGTTTAACTATTTTAGTTTCTACTTTTCTGATAGCGCTAAATAATTTCTCTTTCATTTGGCTAGTTCTTGGAATTTTTTCTTTGTTTATTTTTATCTATAAAATTTCTTTTACTTCAGGAATTAAACCAGAGATAGAAAACGCAAAGACAGATACAAATACAGATATTAGTATAAATACAAAAATGAATGTAGAAGAAAAAAACAAAAATAAATTTGCAGTCATTCCATTTTTGATGGTGATTGTTTCAGTTTTCTTTTTGCTTGGTGGTAGTAATATAAGCAATTTTGCGCCTACGTATTTTGGAATTTCTAATGCAGAAATCAGACCTTCTTTTTCCGCCACTTTTGATATTGCTAAAAGCACATTAATAAAAAATCCAATATTAGGCTTGGGCCCGAATACTTTTTCAAGCTCTTGGGACTTGTATAAGACTGCTTCTATAAACGATACCAATTTTTGGGGAACTTCTTTCGAATTTGGATCTGGAATTTTACCAACTTATATGACTACGGGAGGTTTTCTTGGGCTGTTAGCTTGGGCGTTCTTTATTTTAGTAATTTCTCTATTTATTCTTAAAAATTTATTTTCGAAAAAAATTAAAAATTTGTCAGACTGGAGAATTCCTTTGTTCTTAATAATGTCTTTGTACTTATTTGTAGTTTCATTTTTCTACGCAGTGAGTCCAGTTTTAATTTTGTTAGCGTTTGCTTTCCTTGGAATTTACATCGGTGCATCTGGTTTTAGTAAAGAAATAAATTTTCAGTTTTTGAATAACTCAAGAAAAACTTTCATAGCAGTAGTTGCTTTAACTATTATCATTCTTGCAGTTATTACAGCTTGTTTCAAATATACTGAAAGATTTATTTCTATTTCTTATTTCCAAAAAACTGTTTCTGCAAGTTCTGTTGAATTAGCTGAGAAAAATATAAATAAAGCAGTAGCTCTTTATCCTAACGATTTATATTTGCGTACTTACACACAAGTTTATTTGTTAAAATTTAAAACTATTTCAGCAAAAGGCGCTTCGATTACAGATTCTGAAAAAGCTGAATTAAAAGATAGTTTTGATAAAACTATCGCTGCTGGAGAATTGGCTATCAAATACAATAGAAATAATTATTTGAATTTCAAATCTCTTGGGATCGCTTATGAAACTTTTGCAACATATGGGATACAAAATGCAGGGAATATGGCAGTAGAAGCATACAAAAAAGCTTCTGAACTTAACCCTAAAAATCCTGGTTTAAAATTAGATATTGCCCGCGCTGCTTTTGCTATAAGCAATACTGAAGAGGCAAAAAAGTACGCGTTAGAATCATTTGATCTTAAAAAAGATTATATCGATGCAATGGTTATGCTTGCACAAATTTTAAAGAGTGAAGGAAATTTGAAAGAAGCAATGATGTATGGAGATTTGGCTTTGTCTTACAATCCTACAAATACTCAGCTGGCTCAATTTGTTGATTCACTAAGTATTCAAAACATTTCTCCTGTTGGTTCTGAAAAAGATACTGATAAAACAGGGAAAGAAACAGAATCAAAAAAACAGTAAAGAATAAAAATTAAAAAATAAATGGAGAAAATTTTAAAAATCTTTAACAAAGAATTTATAAACGTAAATCAGGCGGCTTTGTTGCTGGGAATTTTTACTTTGCTTTCGCAGATTCTTGCATTGTTCCGTGATAGATTCATTGCACATTTTGTTGGACCATCAGCGGGACTAGACGCTTATTATGCTGCTTTTAGAATTCCTGATTTGATTTTCATTTCAATTGCATCTCTTGCTTCTGTAACTGTTTTGATTCCATTTATTTCTGCAAAAATGAAAGACGGCAAAGTTACAGAAGAGTCAAAAAAATTCATGAACAGCGTTTTTACTGTATTTTTAGGTGCGATGATTATCGTTTCTGTTGTTATCTTTTTTCTTATGCCAGTTTTGGCAAAATTAGTAGCGCCAGGATTTAGTCCAGAAATGCAAGCTAAATTGGTAATGCTTTCTAGAATCATGCTTTTTTCACCGATTCTCATGGGGCTTTCTAATCTATTTGGTACTGTTACGCAACTTTTCAGGAGATTTTTCTTTTATTCTTTGAGTCCGATATTTTACAATCTTGGCATAATTTTTGGTGTGATAATTCTTTATCCGATTTTTGGAATCAAAGGCATGGCGATAGGTGTTGCTTTTGGTGCTTTTCTACATTTTTTGATTCAAGCTTTTGCATCTTCCGGTTGCGGTTTTAGACCAAGATTTTCTTTCAAGATAGATTTCAAAGAAATCAGAAAAGTTGTTGCAACTTCTTTACCTAGGACTTTAGGTCTTGCTTTCAACAGTATTTCTTTGGTTTGCATAATTGCGTTGGCATCTTTTCAAAAAAGCGGTTCTATTTCTATTTTTAATTTTTCTTATAACTTGCAATCTGTGCCACTTAATATTATTGGCGTTTCTTATGCAGTTGCTTCTTTTCCGATTTTAGTAAAATCTTTTAGTCCAGGGAAATTAGAGCAGTTTAAATTGCATTTGAAAAACACAGCAAGACAGATTATTTTTTGGTCTTTGCCAGTTACTTTTTTGTTTATAGTTTTGAGAGCACAAATAGTGCGTGTAATTTTGGGATCTAGAACTTTTTCTTGGGATAATACAAGACTCGTTGCGGCTTCACTTGCGATATTTTCTATATCAGTTTTAGCTCAGGGCATGGTAGCGCTTTTGTCTCGAGCTTATTATGCGACAGGGAACACGAAGAGGCCGCTAACAATAAACTTAATTAGTTCTATTTCTATAATTATTTTAGCTTATGTTTTCACGCATGTATTTAATTCTGTGCCGATGTTCAGATATATAATAGAATCGATGTTTAAAGTTACAGACATCCCCGGCACTTCAGTGCTTATGTTACCGCTTGCATATTCAGTCGGATCTATTATTAATTTTATCTTACAGTGGGTTTTTATAAAAAGAGATTTTATGGAAAAGAAAGAACAGTTTATTGCAAAAACTTTTTTCCAGAGCTTGGGTGCATCTTTCTTTATTGGTATAGTTTCTTACTTGAGCTTAAATGCTTTTTCATCGGTTTTTGGTTTAGGAACTTTCTGGGGAGTTTTCTTACAGGGATTTATTTCTGGAATTTTCGGAATATCAGCTGGCGCGGTGGTTTTGTATATGTTAAAAAATAAAGAATTCAGTGATTTGATCAAAACTCTAAAATCAAAATTCTGGAAGCAGAAAGTTATCGCGCCAGAACAGCAGGAACTTTAGTTTTGGATTTTTATGAATTTTTTTAACAAATTTTTAAGATTAAAAAATAATTTACTAGTAATTTCTAATTTAGATATTAGTGAATCTATTTATATACCAGAACCAACAAAGTCTTTATTATGGGTAACCAATGAAGATATTTCAAAAATTTCGTCACCCTTCCAAATCAAGATTACTTTTGATCTAAACCAAGGGAAATCTGAAATTAATGATGGACATAATTTTTTTGGAGAACCAAGTTTAATTTGGACTAAATTGCCAATAGAGAAAAATAATGAATTAGAAAATAAACCCATGTATTATCCTTCCTATTCTTCATTATCTCCAAAAAATAGATATCAATATTTAAATTGGTTAAGAGATATAACACAACCAACAAATCTAAGTTATGTTTTTCTTTATTATTATGGGTTGGAAAGACAATTACTTATTGGTAATTTTGATTTAGCAGTACAAGAAATATTTAAGTTGTTGAAATATCACGACAAGGGTACATTTAGAGCTTATGCACAAAATGCATTAATAGTTTCAGCTTTGTACAAAAATAGGACGGATATTTTTGAAGAAAACTCTTTTCTTTTTGAGAGTGTTTCAAATGAATCTTTAATTGTTAGAAAAAAGTTTGGTTATAAATTAACCGCTGTCGAATTAATGAACTTATCATATTCTCTAAAATTGAAAAACAAGAGATATATAAAATTATATCCAGAAGATTTTGTAAACGAATTAGACAAATTATTAATATCTTATGAAAAAAATAACGGTTCTTTACTTGATATTGTTTCTTTGGAAGAAATGAAATTTCAAGATTCTATGGTTTTTGCCAATGGTTCTTTGCCTAAAAATATAAGAACAATAAAAGTTCCTCAACTTATTTTAAATCCAAAATTTAGAGATATGTGTCTTAGTCTATTAGAGAAAGCACATGAAAATTTGAAAATCAAACATACAAAATAGCAATTTTCAAAAAATCTGTTATATTTAAAGGATGGATTTAAAAAATATCAGAAATTTCAGTATTATCGCGCATATAGACCACGGTAAGAGTACTTTGGCTGATAGAATGCTTGAAATTACACACACTATTGAGAAAAGAAAAATGAAGGATCAGGTGCTGGATTCTATGGATCTTGAACGTGAAAGAGGTATTACTATCAAGATGCAGCCGGTGCGTATGGAATACGGTTTAAACGGCCAAAATTACGTTTTAAACCTGATTGATACGCCAGGGCATATAGATTTCTCATATGAAGTTTCTCGCGCGTTAAAAGCTGTTGAGGGCTCTATTTTGTTAGTAGATGCAACGCAGGGAGTTCAAGCACAGACTCTCACTACGCTTGAGATGGCGAGAGAATCTGGGCTAGTTATAATTCCGGTTTTGTCAAAAATAGATTCGCCACTTGCGCGAGTTGATGAAATAAAAATGGAAGTTGCTGTTTTGCTTGATATAGATCCGGATAGTATTTTGACTGTCTCTGGAAAAACAGGAGAAGGCGTAGAAAATTTATTGCAAGAAATTATAAAAAGAATTCCTGCGCCAAAAGAGAGAGAAGTAATAAAAGATAGTGCGAGGGCTCTAGTTTTCGATTTCAAATATGATAATCACAGAGGCGTGATAGTGTATGTGCGAGTTTTTGACGGAGCGGTGAAGAAAGGCGATCACTTACTTTTTTCAGTCTCTGGAGAAAAATTTATTTGTCTGGAAGTTGGAACTTTTTCGCCGCAGGAAAGTCCAAAAGATTCTGTCGGCTCTGGAGAAATTGGTTACATAGTAACTGGAATTAAAAAGCCAGGAATCGCATCTGTTGGAGATACTATTACTTTTAGTAAAAAGCCGCTTTCTGCTTTATCTGGTTACATGAATCCAAAGCCAGTTGTATGGGCTTCTGTTTATCCTGAAGACGCAGATGATTTTGCTAATTTGAAATTAGCTTTAGGTAAACTTAGACTTTCTGATTCTGCTTTCTCATATGAAGAAGAATCTTCAGGAACTTTGGGAAAAGGATTCAGATGTGGCTTTTTAGGAATGTTACATCTTGAGATTATTACGGAAAGGTTAAGAAGAGAGTTTAATTTACATCTTGTTGTGACAATGCCGTCTATTACTTACAAGGTTTTGCTGAGAAATAACAAAGAGCAAATGATTTATTCGCCGCACTTTTTCCCAGATGACAGTCAGGTTTTGAAAATTTATGAACCATGGGTCTCTGTAAAAATTATCGCGCCGCAAATTTATTCTGGAGTTCTAATGCCGTTCTTATTTGAGCACGAAGCAGAAGTGCACAGTACTGAGAACTTCGGAGATAACAGAACTGCTATTACTTTAGAAATGCCACTAAGAGAGCTTATGCGAAACTTTTTTGATGATTTGAAAAGTATAACTTCTGGTTACGCTTCTATTTCTTATGAGTTAGGTGAGTATAGAGAAGCAGATGTTGTAAGATTAGATATTTTAGTCGCAGATGAGCCGGTTGTCGCTTTTTGTCGAGTTGTGTCAAGAAGAAGAATAGAAGAAGAAGCTCGTGCGCAGGTTGAAAAACTCAAGTCTATTATTCCAAGACAGCAGTTTGCTTTTAAAATTCAAGGTAAGGCTTTGGGTAGAATTATAGCTTCTGAGACTGTTTCTGCTTTTAGAAAAGATGTTTTGATGTTTGGTAGCAAGATGGTCGGAGGAGGTGATGTTAGTAGAAAAAAGAAAGTATTAGAAAAGCAGAAGAAAGGAAAAGCCAGAATGAAAGAAAACGCCAAGGTAAATATTACACAAGACGTTTTCTTAAAAATGATGCGGTCTAATAAAGATTAATTATTTTATTTTACTTTAATCTGAAAATAGGAGAATAAAGCAATATCATACTCAAGATTATGAGTACACACAAAACTGACCAAATTATCCTTATTTTCTTTTGATGTTTTTTATCGAAAAGCATATAATGATTCTATCAGAATATGAGTAATTTTCAAGATAAAAAAAGTCGTAAAAAATTTTTTCAATCTAAGCCAGTTTTGGTGATACTTAGTCTGTTGCTCATACTTTTTCTTTTTGATGTTGTAAAACTTGCAAGTAAAGCATCAGAAACTAAGAAAAATAAAGAAATAGCTCAAGCAAAAATTACTGAATTGCAAGAGCAAAAAGTCAAATTAGAGGCTGATATTCAGAAGTTAAACACAGAAAAGGGGATCGAAGAAAATATTCGTGAAAAATTTGGTTTGGCAAAAGAAGGCGAAGGGATGATCGTGATAGTTGATGATGAAAGTAAAAGTACTGAAGAAAATTTAGAAAAAAAGAGTGGCTTCCTTGAATTTTTCAAAAAAATGTTTAGTATGTAGTTAATATGAAAAATTTAAAGGATTCAATAAAAGTTGGTTTGACGTTCGGTTTGACTTCTGGAGTTATTACGACTTTAGGTCTTATGGTTGGCTTAAATTCAGGAACTCAGTCAAAATTGGCAGTTGTTGCTGGTATCTTAACTATTGCAATTGCAGATGCTTTTTCTGATGCGTTGGGAATTCACATTTCACAAGAATCAGCAAACAAACATTCTTCAAAAGATATCTGGGCTTCTACTTTTTCTACTTTCTTGTTTAAATTTATTTTTGCGATGACTTTTGTTATTCCAGTTTTAATCTTCAGTTTAGGTACAGCAGTAATTGTTAGTATCTTGTGGGGAATTCTTTTGATAACAGTGGCGAGTTATCTTATCGCAAAAGAAACGAACCAAAAGCCGTTCCATGTAATCTTCGAGCACTTACTTATTTCTGCTGTAGTTATTGTGATTGCAAATTATTTGGGAGTTTTGATAAACAGTGTATTTCTAAAGTAGTTTCTTGAGTTTTTATGTATATAAAAGCAGAAGTTAAAACTAATGCTAAAAAAGAGAAACTCGAAGTAAAAGACGAGAATCGTTTTATTATTTCAGTAAAAGAAAAATCTGAAAGAAATATAGCTAATGAGAGAGTTATCCAGGTTTTAGCGGATTATTTTAAAATTTCTCCTTCAAAAATAAGGATAATTAACGGGCATCATAAATCTCACAAGCTTTTAAATATATTTGAATAAATGCTATAATATTTTTATGAAAATAGTATTTTTTGAAGTTCCAAAATCGGAACAAGAAATCTTTTTAAATTATTTTAAAGATCAGGATGTTATTCTTTATGAAGATAAATTAGAAATAGAAAATATTAATTTAGCCAAAGACGCTGATATAATTTCGGTTTTTGTTAATTCTGAAGTAAATAAAAATATTATAGATTCTTTACCGAATTTAAAATATATAACTACCAGATCAACCGGTTTTGATCACATTGATATTGATTATTGCAAGACAAAGAATATAAAAGTTTCTAGTGTGCCAGCTTATGGATCGCACACTGTTGCTGAATTTGCTTTTGCTTTATTGCTAAATTTATCAAGAAAAATTTATGACGCTTATCATAATTTAAGAGAAGGCGCTGATTTTTCTATTTTTGATTTACAGGGATTTGATTTGTTTGGAAAAACTTTTGGCGTGATAGGCACAGGAAAAATTGGAAAAAATTCAGTAAAGATAGCAAAAGGATTTGGTATGAACGTAATTGCTTATGACTTACATCCGGATTTAGAATTTGCAAAAGAAAATAATTTTGAATACAAAACTTTTGACGAAGTAATTAGTAACTCAGATGTTATAACTCTTCATGCGCCTTTTTGCAAAGAAAACTGTCACATAATAAATAAAGAAGCTATTTCAAAAATGAAAAAAGGTGTTTATTTGATAAATACAGCTCGTGGTGAATTGATAGACACAGAAGCATTGATTTGGGGATTGGATCAGAAAATTATTGCTGGCGCTGGACTAGATGTGTTAGAAGGCGAAAGAGATCTGAAAGAAGAGTTTGAAATTTTAGCTCACGCTGATAAAGGAAACAAGATTATTGATTATAAAAAATTATTAGAAGATAGAGTTTTAATAGACATGCCGAATGTGATAGTCACGCCACACATTGCTTTTTATTCAAAAGAAGCTGAATTTGAGATAATAAAAACAACAGAAGAAAATATTAAGAATTTTATTGATAATAAACCACAGAATTTGGTTAATTAAAAATTTTTAAATCAAAATAGATAAAAAGCCTTAATTATAAGGCTTTTTATCTATTGACTTTTTATAAAATATATGATAAACTATGTCTCGTAAATAGTATTTTGAAAAAAATTTGTTTTTAGGTTTCAATATAGCTTTTTGGACGTTAATTTTTTAGCTTTTAGAAAGCTATATTGAATTTAATGAACTAAACTAAAAAACAAATAATATGAAAAAAAGATTTAAGATTGCTTTAGTGATATTTTTTTTCGTCACATTTTTTTCTGAGGTAAGCGCTCAGTATGTAAACAATGTTGATTCTTTAACCAGAAAAAGCTGCATTTTTGTAAATGCAGGACTGCAGGAATCTTTCCTGTTTTCGGAATCAGCTTTCGGGGCGAATTTCTCGGTTGGCTTTGGGGCCAGCTGGGGTAGGAAAATATCATTTGGTGTCGAAACAGAAATTAGTGACTGGAATATGGCCACTAATTTTTATGGCTCTGGTGGTAGGGAGTCGGTTTTAAAGAATTTGTCCAACGTAAAAATTGGACCAAGTTTAATTTTGAATATTAAAAAGATGTCTTTTTCTACTACTGCTTCTGTTGGTTGGTTAACCGGCAGTGTGGAGCAATACAAAAGCAACGGAACTGAAACAAAAAGAGGAAAATCAGAAATCAGTCTGGTTACTCTTGGAGTTTCCGAAAGGATATCCTATTCTTTCGTTTCCTGGAAAAATATGTCTGTTTCTGCTTTTGTAAAAGTAGGAATAGACGCGATGAAAGATTGCTTACTTTTGCGTCCTAAAGGAAAAATTACATATGCTGCAACGGGTATGTTTGGAATAGAAATTTCAATTTTCCCCAAAAAATAAAATAAGTTTTAAAAAGAAATATAAAGCGTCAAAAAGTTAAACTTTTTGACGCTTTTTTTTTTTATTTTTAAAAACAAATCAATTATGTTAACATTAATAATAACAATAGTTTAAAAATTAGAAGGAAATTTATTATATTTTATATAAGTAATTAACATGAATTCAAAAGCACAAATAGTAGCAACAATAGGTCCAGCGTCGAGAGACAGAAATGTTTTGAAAAAAATGATAGAACACAACATGGATGTTGCGCGTATTAATTTTTCTTGGGGAACTTATGCTGAACACGCTGAGCTTATAAAAACTATCAAAGAGGTTGCACAAGAAGTTGGCAGAAGAATTCCAATTATTCAGGATCTTTCTGGTCCAAGAGTGCAAGAAGAACATGGGCATGAATTCAAGGCTGGCGCGACTCAAGTAGTTACAGAAAAAGATGTTGCCGATTTGAAATTTGGCCTAGAGCAAGGAATAGATTATGTTGCTATGTCTTTTGTTGGCAGTGCTGGTGACGTTTTAGAATTAAAAAATAAAATGAAAGAATTTGGCAGAGAAGTGCCAATAATTGCAAAAATAGAAAGAAAGGTAGCTGTAGAAAATTTAAAAGAAATAATAAAAGTTTCTGATGCTATTATGGTTGCGCGTGGAGATTTGGGTAATGAATTTCCATTAGAGCAAATTCCGTTTGTTGAAAAAGATATTATAGAAAAAAGTAAAAAAGCAGGGAAGCCAGTGATTGTTGCTACCCAGATGATGCTTTCTATGACTGAAAATCTAGTGCCGACAAGAGCTGAAATGACTGACGTTGCTTATGCTATTTTGACCGGTGCAGATGCTGTTATGCTTTCAGAAGAAAGTGCATTGGGTAAGCATCCCGTTGAAGTTGTAGAAATGATGGAAAGAGAAGTATTTGAATCAGAAAAGTATTTGCCAGCTGATGCAAAATTTAATCTTTTGTAACTTTTTACTTAATTTTGCTTAATTTAACTTAATTTATTTTAATAATTTTATAATTAATGCGGGATTAGTTTAGTGGTAGAATGAGTCCTTCCCAAGGATTAGACACGGGTTCGATTCCCGTATCCCGCACAGGATGTTTAAATATTTAGCTCAAATATTTTTTATTTTCTATTTTTTAATAAAAATAAGCTGATTAAAGATGAAAAAATAGGATGTTTTATTTTTTCTGAAAAAGTGTTAAAATAGCTAAACTAGTATTGAAATTATTAGGATTTTTAGAACTTAATTTAATAAGATTTAATAAACATGAATGAAATAATAAAAAAGACAAAAATAGTTTGTACAATCGGACCTGCGACTGAAAGTGAAGAAATGCTGACAAGATTGGTATCGGCTGGAATGAATGTTATGCGTTTGAACTTTTCTCATGGAGATTTCAAAGAACATCAGAATAGAGTTAATAATTTGAAAAAAGTTGAAAAGAAATTAGAAAAACCAGTTGCTATTTTGCAAGATTTGGCTGGACCAAAAATCAGAATTGGAAATTTTGAAAAAGGTTTTACTGTGTTAGAAGAGGGAAAATTTTTTACTTTGACTACGAAAGACATAGTGGGCACGGATGAGAAAGTAAGTATAAATTACAAAAATTTTAGTAAAGAAGTAAAAAAAGGTGATGCAGTATTGTTGCATGACGGAAAGAAAAAACTTGAAGTAATAGAAGTAAAGGGTGATGAAGTAAAATGTAAAGTAATAATTGGCGGTGAGATAAAAGATCGCAGAGGTGTGAACTTGCCAGATACTGACTTATCTATCAGCGCGTTGACTGATAAAGATAAAAAAGATCTAGAATTTGGAGTAAAAAACAAAGTTGATTTTTTCGCGCTCTCTTTTGTGAGAAAACCAGAAGATATTACTGAATTGCGAAATATTTTAAATAAGAAAAAAAGTGACGCACATATTATTGCAAAAATAGAAACTCCGCAGGCTGTTGCAAATATTGATGAAATAATAAAATTAGCAGATGGTATCATGGTCGCGCGTGGAGATTTGGCAATAGAAATTCCAGCAGAAAGTGTGCCATCAGTGCAAAAAAATATAATTAAAAAATGTAATTTGGCTGGCAAACCGGTTATCACAGCAACACAAATGCTTGAATCTATGATAACTTCTCCAGTGCCTACTCGTGCAGAAGTTTCTGATATTGCAAATGCTATTCTAGATGGGACAGATGCGATTATGCTTTCAGAAGAGACTACTTTGGGTAAATTTCCAGTAAAAGCAGTAGAAGTAATGAACCGAGTTGCGAAGAAAGTTGAAGTTGATTATTCACAAGGACAAATACCGATGATCAGAAAGAAATTTGAAAATACGCATGATGGAATTGCAGAATCTATAATTTACGAAGCTGTGAACGTTGCAACGAATGTGAAAGCAAAAAGAATAATAGTCTTAACAAATTCTGGTTATTCTGCAAGAATGATGTCTAGATTAAGACCAAATCAATCTGTCTGGGCTTTGACTCCAAATATTCGCACTTATAGAAAAATGGTATTAAGTTCTGGAGTTCAGCCAGTTTTGATTAAAAAATTTAAAACTTTTACAGAAGTTGTCAGTCTAGTTAGAAATTATTTGTTGAAAAATAAAAAAGTAGAAAAAGGTGACAATATAGTAATTCTTGCTGGTATGCCGTTCAATAAAATGATTGAGACTAATATGGTATTAGTAGAAAAAATATAAATTATTAAGATTAAAAAATATAAAAATAAAATTATGAAAAAAATAGCTAAAGTTTTTGCAAGAGAAATAATAGATTCCAGAGGAAATCCAACAGTAGAAGTTGATGTTACTTTGAAAGATGGATCTTTTGGAAGGGCAGCGGTGCCTTCTGGTGCATCAACTGGTAGCTATGAGGCAGTAGAATTGCGTGATGGTGACAAAAAACGTTACGGCGGCAAGGGTGTTTTAAAAGCTGTTAATAATGTAAATACTGAAATTAAAAAAGCTTTAATAAATAAAGAGTGGGATCAAAAAAGTCTAGACAAAAAGATGATTGAACTAGACGGCACAGAAAACAAAGGCAGACTTGGTGCAAATGCTATATTGGGAGTTTCTTTGGCTTTTGCGCATGCTATGGCAAAAAGTGAAAAGACTTCTTTGTATAAATATTTTAAAAAGATTGGAAAAACTGGAAATGAAATGACTTTACCGCTGCCAATGATGAACATAATAAACGGCGGGAAGCACGCAGAAAATTCTACTGATTTGCAAGAATTTATGATAATGCCAGTCGGTGCAAAAAGTTTCAAAGAAGCGTTGAGAATGGGAGCAGAAACTTTTCATGCGTTAAAGAAAATTTTGAAAAGTAAAGGTTTGAATGTCTCTGTTGGTGATGAAGGTGGATATGCACCATCTTTGCCAAACAACGAGGCTGCTATTTTGTTTATTTTAGAAGCAATAGAAGCTGCTGGATATAAAACTGGCAAAGATATTGCTATTGCGATAGATGGAGCTGCAAGTGAATTATTTGATAAAAACAAAAATAAATATATTCTTGCAAGTGAAAACAAAGAATTAACAAGTGAAGAAATGGTGGCTTTTTATGAAAATCTTGTTGCAAAATATCCAATAGTTTCTATCGAAGATGGTTTGGCAGAAGATGATTGGGAAGGATATAAATTGATGACAAAAAAACTTGGTAAAAAAGTGCAGATAGTTGGTGATGATTTGTTTGTTACAAATGTAAAAAAGTTAGAATATGGCATAAAGCAAAAAGCCGCAAATTCTATTTTGATAAAATTAAATCAAATTGGTACTGTTTCTGAAACTATCGATGCTATAAATTTGGCAAAAAAGAACGGCTATACTGCTGTTGTATCACATAGATCTGGAGAAACAGAAGATACTACAATTGCTGATTTTGTTGTTGGTTTAGGAACAGCGCAGATCAAGACTGGTTCTTTGTGTAGAAGTGAAAGAATTTGTAAATATAATCAGCTTTTGAGAATAGAAGAAGAACTTGGTAAGAAAGCTATATTCTTGGGAAAGAAAGCTTTTAAGCTAAAATAAAAAATAATAAAATAAAATGCTATAATTAAAATATGCAAAAAAAGCCAGTTTGCCTTGTTGTCCTAGATGGTTGGGGTTTCAGGGAAGAAAAAGAAAATAACGCTATTGCAGAGGCAAATTTGCCTTTTTATAACAAGCTGTGGCAAGAATTTCCGCATACTTTACTCAAAGCTAGTGGGCTTGCTGTTGGTTTACCAGAAGGGCAGATGGGGAATAGCGAAGTTGGTCACATGATAATCGGCGCGGGAAAGATTATTTATACAGATTTGGTGAGAATAAATAAATCCATAGAAGATAAAAGTTTTTTCGAAAATGAGACTATTTTGAAATTATTCGAGCATGCTAAAAAAAATGATTCTACTTTTCATGCGCTTGGATTGATTGGTCCTGGTGGTGTACACGCATATAGTGAACATCTGTTTGCTTTAATTAAAGCAGCGAAGGAATTTGGATTAAAAAAATTTACTATTCATGCTTTTACGGATGGACGTGACACTCCACCACAAAGCGCAGCTGAATATCTGATAGATTTAGAAAAAGAAATTTCAGATATTGGAATTGGTTTTATTGCTTCTATGACTGGTAGATATTATGCGATGGATCGAGATAAAAACTGGGATAGATTAAAAAAAGCAGAAGACGCAATTTTTTCTGGAGAAGGAATGCAGGCAGGTGCCCAAAAAGCTGAAGATGTTGCTAAATTGCTTTATTCAAAAAATATAACAGATGAATATTTTGAACCAGTTGTTTTTTTAGATAAAGAAGGTCAGAAAGAATTAATTAGAGAAAACGATGCTGTGTTTTTCTTTAATTTCAGAGCAGACAGAGCAAGAATGCTTTCAGAAAAAATAATAAATTTTGCGAAAGATAGAAATATTTTATTTGGCACTATGACCGAATATGATAAAAATTTTGATTGTTTAGTCGCTTTTAAGCCAATAGAAATTGAGACTACTTTAGCAAAAGAAATTTCAAGAGCAGGTTTAACTCAAGCCCATGTTGCTGAAACAGAAAAATATGCTCATGCTACTTATTTCTTAAACGGTGGCAAAGAAGAAACTTATGAAGGCGAGCAAGATATTCTTGTGCCATCTCGTAAAGATGTGGCGACGCATGATCTCGCACCAGAAATGAAAGCAGTAGAGATAGCAGATGAAGTGATAAAGCAGATAGAATCTGGTGTTGATTTTATATTCGTTAATTTTGCAAATGCTGATATGGTAGGGCATACGGCAAATAAAGAAGCTATTATAACCGGATTAGAAACTGTAGATAAACAGCTTGAAAGAATTTTTGCTGAAGTAAACAAGAAAAATGGAATCATGTTTATTACAGCAGATCACGGAAATGCAGAATTAAATTTTGATACTAAAACAGGGAAGAAGCATACTGCGCATACTACTAACCCCGTGCCTTTTATTTGTACAGACAAAGATAAAAAATTAAAAGAAAATAGTGGTACTTTGGCAGATATTACCCCGACTGTATTTGATGAATTAGATATAAAAAAACCAGAATCTATGACGGGGATTTCTCTTTTTGAAAAAAATAGCTAGTAGTGATAAAATATATAAACATTATTAATTTAATTTTAGTAAAATTATGAAAAAAGTAGAAATTTATTCAACTCCGTCTTGTCATTTTTGTCACATGGCAAAAGATTTTTTTGCTGCAAATGGTGTAGCTTATACAGAATATAATGTTGCTGCTGATTTAGAAAAGAGAAAAGAAATGATGGAATTAACAGGACAAATGGGGGTTCCAGTAATTGTTATAGATGGTGATTGGATTGTTGGTTTTAATAAAGTAGATATTGCTAAAAAGTTGGGATTTATATAGTCTGTTTTATTTTGGTCACAGATAATTTCTCGCCGTCGCTCGAAATTTCCGCGACCCCGCCTCGCTGTTTTGTCAGTTGACAAAACATGCTCCGGCTCACAAATCGCCCGCAGGCAAATCAGTTTGCCTGCTTTACTCGATTTGTGCCCCCACTCCGAATCGAACGGGGATCTATTCCTTAGGACGGAACTGTTCTATCCATTGAACTATGGGGGCTTTACACTTTAATTTAACATAAAAAAGCTTATTCTGTAAATTGGATTTTAAATTATTTTATGCTAATATAAAAATATGGACCTAGAAGAAAGACAGTTAATTGAGAATACTTATAATCTTGTGAAGGAAAATAATCAAATGCTTCACAAAATTAGACGTTCTCAAAGAATAGCAAATTTCACACGTTTTCTTTATTGGTTGATAATTATAGGAATTACTGTCGGCGCGTTTTACTTTGTCCAGCCATATATAGATCAATTGCAAGGACTTATGGGTAATACCGGAGATGCTCTTGATGGTTTTAAGCAGTTTTTGCCAAAATAAAAAAGTATTAGTTTGCTCAGGTAGCTCAGTTGGTAGAGCGCTCCCCTGAAGAGGGATAGGTCGCCAGTTCGATCCTGGCCCTGAGCACATAAATTAAAAAAGCTACTTAATTAAATTAAGTAGCTTTTTTAATAATTTTAGTTTCTTTTAGAATTTAATTTATAGAGATTTTACTTTTACACTGGTTTTCTTTTCTTTGTCTATCTTAGGAAGTTTGATAGTTAGTAAACCGTGTTTTTCTGTTGCTTCAGCTTCTTCTGGGTCAATTTCTTGAGGAAGGAGAATAGTTCTTGAAAAAGCTCCCCAATATAGTTCTTTCGAAAAATAATTTTCTTCTTCCACTTTTCTGCTTTCCTCTCTTTTTCCTCGAATAGTTACCATATCTCTTGCGATAACTAATTCAATATCTTCTGGTTTTACTCCAGCGACCATTGTCTGTACAATAACATCAGTAGGAGTTTGATAAACATCGACAGTTAGTTCTGCTTCTTCGTTTTCATCCTCCATCCAATCGTTGTTGTTTTCTTTTTCAGATTTAACTGCTAATTTTTTAAAATCTTCTTCGTCATCGTCCATTTTCATACTGCCGGACAATTTTTCAAAAAAACCTCTTTTTTTATGTAACATAATTTTTATGATAGATTAAGTGAATTTTAATTTTCACCACTCATTCTTCTTAATTTTTCGAAAAGTAATAAATTAATAATTGTTGCGACCCACAAGAAAGCGAGAACTTTTAGAAAGTCGCTTCCGCTATTAGTAATTATAAAAAAATTAAAAGCACTATGCAAGAAAATTGCGAGTAGTAATCCAACTAATAAGTACAATTTTTTATTTAAAGAATTCATGTAGAAAGAAAGTCCTAGCATTATGCCAAGTATTCCGCTAGAAACAGCGTGAAGTAGGGTAGAACCGAGAAATCTTAACTGACCTGTTAATAATCCCACCACAGCTTGCCCAAGAGAGATTGGTTCGATTAAGAACAAAGTATTTTCTAAAGCAGCGAAACCAAGAGCTGCCGTAATCATAAAAATTGGCCAATCTATCGGTCTGTTAAGGTATTTAGTTTTATTTATTATAGCCAAAACAAGCAGATATTTTATAGATTCTTCTATTACTGCCCAGCCGATTATTTGTAATTCACTAGAATTGGTGGCTCTTTGAATAAATCTTTCTACTGGTAAAACAAAAATTACTGAGATCATTCCTAAAATAAAACAGAAGATTAAAAGTCCGGTTGGTTCTGATTTCTTCCTGCATTCTTTCAGCCAGAACCAAAGCCAAATACCAGACGGAATTATCCCTCCCAGAAAAGCCAATCCAATTGTTTGTGGATCTTTGATTAGCATGGCCACTTTTCAACCATTAATAATTTTTTATTTTCGGTTGGTAGTGAACTCCAAATTTCTTCCGTTATGAATGGAACAAACGGATGAAGTGCTTTTAATAGGGTAGTAAGTTGAATATACAACAGTGCTTTAGCAGAATCAGGGTTATTGTTTTCAGCTATTTTTTTCTTTGCGTGTTCTATGATAATATCAGCAAAAGTATGCCAGAAGTATTGATATAATTTTTCAGCGACAATAGAAAATCTAAATTCTTCCATTTCTTTCTTTGTTTCTTGCAGTAAGTCTTCTAGTGCTTTTTGGTAATTTTTATCTTCTTCATCTAATTCTGGTAAATTTTCAAAATCTAAATTTTCTATTTTTTCTAAAACAAAACGAGAAGCATTCCAGATTTTATTACAGAATTTTCCGTAGCCTCTAATATCATTTTCATTTAGTTTTAAGTCATTGCCCGGCGTGTTTCCGATAATCATCGCCATTCTGAGTGCGTCGTTTCCATATTTTTTAATAATATCTAAAGGATCAATAGCTTTGTTGCCAAGAGATTTAGACATCTTTTTTCCATCTGCAGTTCTAATCATTCCGTGTAAATAAACATTTTCAAAAGGTATTTCGTTTAATAAATACTGAGACATAAGAACCATTCTAGCGATCCAAAAGAATAAAATATCATGGCCTGTTTCTAGCACAGTAGTAGGATGATAATTTTTAAGATCTTCTGTTTTTTCTGGCCAGCCAAGAGTTGAGAAAGTCCAAAGTCCCGAAGAAAACCAAGTATCGAGAGTGTCTTCGTCTTGTGTCCAGCCAGATTCTTTTGGTGCTTCTATATCGCAATAAATTTCATTTTCTTTATACCAAACAGGAATTCTGTGACCGTACCAAATCTGTCTTGAAATACACCAGTCTCTTAAATTCTCAATCCAATTGAAATAAACTTTTTCAAAATGATTCGGTAAGATTTTTATTTTGCCATCACGAACTGGCTCGAGCATCAGTTCTTTCAGGCTTTTATTATCTCGATCCTTTATCTTTTTATTAACATCTATAAACCACTGCAATTTTGGCATTGGCTCTATTATTGCGCCAGTTCTTTCAGCAGTAGAAACATTTTGAACAACTTCTTGTTCTTCTTTCATTAAACCTTCAGATCTGAGCCAGTCAACGATTATTTCTCGTGCTTCAGTAGTTTTCTTATTTAAAATTCTTTCGTCGCCTACGGTCATTTTTGCGAACTCATTGATAACTTGTTTGGAAGGAAGTTTGTGTCTTTGTGCTATTTCTGCGTCTATTTGGCTGTGCGCTGGAGTCACTCCGAGTGCGCCTGTACCAAAATCTTTCTCAACAGAATAATCTGCGATTATTTTTATTTCTAATTTTACACCACAAAAATCTGCAACTTCATAAGTTTTGCCAATATATGCTTGATATCTTTCATCATCAGGATGCACGGCAACTGCTGTATCACCAACTTTTGTTTCTGGCCTTGTAGTAGAAATATAAATAGGGAAGTCTTTTGAATATTTGAAAGTATAAAGCTTTGCCTTGCGTTCTTCATAAACTATCTCATCATCTGAAATAACAGTCTGTCCTTTTGGGTCCCAATTAATCACTTTGTATCCTCTGTAAATCAATTCGTCATCATACATTTTTTTGAAAGCAGTTCTGACAGCCAAACTTCTTTTTTCATCAAGCGTAAAAGCTTCGCGTGACCAATCCAAAGAAGCTCCCATTTTTTTACATTGGTTCACAATAGAGTCGTGAGAGTTTTGTGCAAAATCTTGCACTCGTTTTAAAAATTCTTCTCTGCCTAAATCTCTTTTTTTAATCCCTTCTTTTTCTAAAAGTTTTTCAACTTTCGTTTGTGTTGCAATAGCCGCGTGATCTGTCCCTGGAAGCCAAAGAGTTTTTTTTCCTTGCATGCGCGCATGACGAACCATGATGTCTTCAAGAATCAAAGTTAATGCATGTCCCGTGTGCAAAGTTCCAGTTACATTCGGTGGTGGCAAAACTATAGAAAAAGTTTCTGCGTCTGGTTCTGTAACTTTTTTTTCTACGCAGACATCTGGATTAAAAAAACCACTTTCTTCCCAAAGTTTGTAAATTTTATCTTCAGTTTCTTGCGGACTGTAAGGTTTTAAGAATTTATCATCCATTTTCATATTGGATAATAATAGCATTTTTTATAGCTTTAATCCACCTTCAGCTTTTATTTTATTGTGTTTAGTGCCTTTTTGTTTTTTATCTAAAAATCTAAAGTATCCAGCGATTCCAATCATAATAGAATTATCTGTAGACATATTTTTTGACGGAAAGAAAAGATTTTGTTTGCTTTTTGTGAGTTTGGCCATTTCTTTTCTAAGATATTTATTAGAAGAAACACCACCAGCGACGATTACTGTTTTTATATTATATTTTTCTATTGCTTTTTTTGTTTTGTGAATTAAAGTTTCTGTTACTGCATTTTCGAATTCTAAACAAATAGCTTTTTTAATTTCTATATCTTGCAAAATTTTTGGATTTTCTTTCATTAAGTCTCTTATCAAATAAAGCACAGCTGTCTTTAAGCCAGAAAAAGAAAAATCAAAGTTTTTACTATGAATCATCGGTCGTGGCAGTTTTATGTTATATCTTTCTAAGTCATCTTTTTTAAAATTCTTTCTGCCTTGTTCTGCTAATTTAGAAATTTCTGGACCGCCAGGATATGGAAGCCCAAGCATCCTAGCAACCTTGTCAAAAGCCTCACCAGCTGCGTCGTCGAGAGTTTCACCTATAATTTGGTATTTCATCCAATCTCGCATCAAAACAAGCTCTGTGTGGCCTCCTGATACTAGAAGAGAAAGAACTGGAAAGTTAATTTTTGGTATAGAAAAAGTCTTTTTGTCTTCAGCAAAAACTGACAAAATATGACCTTCCATATGATTTACTGGCATGATTGGAATCTTGTATTTAGTAGAGATTTCTTTCGCGAAAACAATTCCAGTCCAGAGTGCTGGTTCTAAACCTGGTCCAGAAGTTACTGAAATTAAATCTATGCTTTCTATTTTTAATTTTGCTTTTTTGAGAGTTTTTGCGAAAAGTATTGGTAGATTTTTTTGATGTTCTCTTTTTGCGAGAGCAGGGAAAACACCGCCGTATTCTTTGTGAATATCTATTTGAGAATTTAAACTGTTAGCCAAAATCTTGAAAACGGTTTTGTTTTTAGTTTTTTTAACTTCCAGAATACTTATTCCAGTTTCATCACAACTTGTTTCTATGCTTAATATCTTCATTTTTTAGGTTTTTTTATTAAAAGCTATTTACTATAAATTCAACAATAGCATAAATTACCCAAAATAGTAAAAGAAGATAGCCTTCTTTTTTTGAAATAACACGTTCAGTTCGCATAAATCTTATTAAAACAATAGAAAAAATTACCATAAAAGTGCCAGTTACATATATAATTTTTACTGGGAAATAGAATGGATCTATGGTAGCAAGTACACCAACAACAATAGTAGCATCAGCTAAAACTGAACCTAATATGTCTCCAATAGCCAAATCGTCTTCTTTTTTTCTTAGTGCTTTTAGAGAAAAAAAGAATTCAGGCATAGTTGTTCCTAACCCAACGATAAGCATTCCTATTAAAATTGGTGCTATTTTTAAAGAAAGAGCTAGTTCTGTGGCAGAAGTTACAGTAAAATGTGAACCAATTAGCAAAAGAGACATTGCAAAAATTAAAAATAAAAAGTTTTTTATTTTTTTATCATTAGTGTTAGGTGGAATATTTGAGGTGTCTACATTTTTTTTAAATATCAAATAGTAAAAAATTATTCCTGATATTATAAGAACTAACCCTTCGGCTCGTGAATAATATCCGTTTAATCCTAGGATTATTGGCAGTAAAAGAAAAAATGGATATAATTCAACATTTTTCAATATTCTACTTTTTATTTTTATTCCTCTTTTTGCGTAAATTATTAAGATTCCAAAAATTAACGTTAAATCAGCGACATTAGATCCTAATAGAGTTCCGAGACCAAATTCTGGTGAGTTTTCGATTGCAGAATTTATAGAAATAAAAGTTTCAGGTAATATTGAAATAAAAGCAATTACAATGAAACCGATAGTATGTTTAGGAATATTAAAATTTTCCGCCAATTTAGCAGAATATTTTGTTGCAAGTGTTGCTCCTCTAAGGACTAAAAATATTGATATTGTAAAAATAAATAAGTTTTCTAACATTTTATGTTTTTATTATATAATATTATTTTTATAACACAAAAATGATATTTGAGTTCTATTTTTGTGCGCGATACAGGATTCGAACCTGTGGCCTACTCAACGTCAATGAGTCGCTCTACCAACTGAGCTAACCGCGCAATAGTTTTATCTTACAAAAAAATACAAACAAAAACAAATCCCGCTAATTAGTTGGATTTGTTTTTGTTTGTATTTTTACAAATACTGATATTATCAGAATTAACTAGATATTATTTTTTTTGATATTTTTTAAATTTTTTATCATTTCAACTGAAATTTGATCGAGATCAAATTTATGTTGCCAACCCCAATCTTCTCTTGCTTTTGAGTCATCGATTGTTTTTGGCCAAGAGTCTGCAATTTTTTGTCTACTATCTGGACTGAAAGTGCATTTAAAGTTTTCTACATGTTTAGCAACATTCTCAGCAAGTTCTTTTGCAGAGAAACTTATTGCAGTCAAATTGTAAGCAGTTCTGATTTTTATTTTTTCTGGATCTGCTTCCATCAGTTGAAGTGTGGCATCGACTGCATCGTCCATATACATCATTGGCAAAACTGTTTTTTCATTTACAAAACATTCATAATTTCCTTTTTCTATTGCGTCATAATAAATAGCTACTGCGTAATCTGTAGTTCCTCCACCTGGGGGAGTTTTCCAAGATATTATTCCAGGATATCTAATACTTCTTACATCTAGACCGTATTTGATGTGATAATACTGACATAATAGTTCACCAGAAACTTTTGTGACGCCGTACATTGTTGTTGGTTCCAGTACTGTTTGTTGGGGCGTGTTAAAAAGGGGAGTTGTTGGCCCAAATGCTGCAATAGAGCTTGGCCAAAACATTCTGTTTATTTTATATTCTACAGCCAAATCTAAAACATTTTTTAAACTGTTCATGTTTGTTTCCCAGGCAAGATTAGGATATTTTTCTCCAGTAGCTGATAAAATTCCAACAAGATGATAAATAGTGTTAATCTGATATTTTTCTATTAGTGCTTTTATTTCTTCTTTATTACTCGCGTCAGCTTTTTCAAATGGTCCAGAGTTTTTGAATTCTTCGCTTGGTTCTTTGTGATGACCTACAGCAATAACATTTTCTCTTCCGAATTTTTCTCTTAATTTTGGGATAAGTTCTGATCCTATTTGTCCAAGTGCTCCCGTTACTAATATTTTTCTTTGCATAATTTTTTATTTTGTTAATTATTAATAATAAATTTATTTTTTCGCGAACTTCTCTAATATTTCTAGTTCTTCTTTTGTGTTTGCACCCAATGCTTCTTTTGGTTCTATTTTTACTGTTTCTATTTTTTCATTATTTTCAGAAGCTATTTTAAATAAATCTGTCAGATAGTATTCGTTTTGAATATTAGTATTTTTAATTTTAGTTAGATTTTTCCAGAGCCAATCTGCTTTGAAAATATAACATCCAGCATTCACTTCTTTGATTAATCTTTCTTGCTCATTTGCATCTTTGAATTCTCTAATTCCAATTACTTTTCCGTCTTTTCTTAAAATTCTTCCAAAAGCGATAAAAGACTTTCGCCACTCTTCAAAATCCGGTAGAACTGTCGTTGTGAATGTTATGACAGCATTTGAATTTTTATGCTTTGTAATTAGATTTTTTAGTGTTTCAGAAGAAATGAACGGTTGATCGCCAGACAGAACAAGAATGTTTTCGGCGTTAGCACATTCTGCTTTAGCACAAGAGACAGCATGTCCCGTGCCAAGTGGCTCTGGTTGAAAAGCGTAATGACACGTTTCACCCAATTCTTTTTTGATAAATTCAGCCAAATGTCCAACTATCGCAACTGGCTTTTCTTTAGTAATTTCTGCCACAGAATCAACCAAATATTGAATCATGGGCTTATTGCAAACAGAGGAAAGGCATTTGGGTAGATCACTTTGCATGCGTTTTCCTTTACCTCCAGCTAAAATTAAAATTTTGATTTTTCCATTTTCAGTCATAATTTTTCCATTATACACCTAAAATATTTTTTTCATTGATTGACTAAATATTTTTTATGTGCTAATTTTATAGCTGTATTTGTACTTTAGGATAAATTAACTAAATAAAATAAAAACCTTAATTTTTGTAAAGATGGAAGATAAAAATGATGAAAGTCTCGACAAGATTCCTCCAACGTTTTCGAAAGAAGATAAGTTGTTGGTAGGATTTTTTTTGGTGGCAACTATTTGTTTAGCTTTTGCTCCCACGATTTCTTCTTTTTCCCATGTTTTTGCCATTATAGTAGGAACCATTGGGGTAATTTGTGGCGTGTTGTGTTTTTTGTTAATCACAAAAGATTATTGGTTGCGTAAGTAGTTTTTTTAAAATAAGGAGGGATACTTATGAAAATAAAAATAAGTAAGCAAGTTGGAAATAAAGAAAAGTTTCAACTTGAAGAAAAACTTTTTTCTTTGTACGACCAGCGTTCCTCTTTGAGAAGGAAGATGAGAAGGGCAAAAGATAAATGCTGTTTCAAAAACAAACTAAAAAAAGTAAACAGTCAGATTCAAAATCTGACCAAAAAAATTTTAATTCTTTCGACAACAAAAGCCGACTAATGTCGGCTTTTGTTATTTGTGAGCCTTCTCGAGATAGAACCAATGCGATTCCTTACCCCGTAATGTTATTTTTAATGTTTTCAGTATAACATTTTGACCCTTCTCGTGAGATTGTAAAAACCATTATTGACAATCCCATTCCTTTTTAAATTTATTTAAAAACAACTCCATAAATTCATGCCTTTCTTTAGCTATTTCTTTAGCTGTATCTGTATGCATTAAATCTTTTAATAAAAGTAGTTTTTCATAAAAATGATTAATCGTAGTGCTTTTGTTGTTTTTATATTGTTCAGATGTTGTATGAAATTCTGGTTTAATATCAGGATTATATATTTCTCTATTTTTGCTTCCTCCGTAGGCAAATGCTCGTGCAATACCTATTGCACCGATAGCATCAAGTCTATCAGCATCTTGTAATATCTTACCCTCTAGTGTATTTATTTTATTTTCTACACCAGCCCCCTTGAAAGAACTATTAGCAATAATCTCACACACTTGATCAATTATTTCTTTATCAACAGATAGAGACTCAAGCCAATCTCTAGAGATTTTTGACCCAATTTCTTCATCACCATCATTAAACTTCCAATCAGCAATATCATGAAGAAGAGCAGATAATTCGACAACAAAAGAATTTGCTTTTTCTTTTTCTGCTATATTTTTTGCATTTTTCCATACTCTATAAACATGCCACCAATCATGACCAGTTCCTTCACCAGATAATTTCGATTTTGTGTATTCAATAGTCTTTTGTATTATTTCTTCTTTATTCATAATTTAATTGTATCACTAAAACTCCCAAATTGGGAGTTTTTATGCTTCTCGTGCTAGCTCTAAAAGGTGAGCCCAGTCGAGATGCGACCATACGGTTCATTACCCTATAAGGTTTATTCCAAATCCTTAACATTTTCAGAACGACCCTTCTCGGGAGACTATAAAAAGTGACAAAAGTGACACAGAATAGCATGTAAATGTTACAGATAGTTATAACATTCCTTTTAATAATAAGGTTATAAAAACCCTTGACTTTTCTACAAAAAGTTTTATACTATATACCATAAAATGTTCCTTAAAATATGGATTTTTAAGTAGTTAAATTGTTTATTTAAGCTTCTATTAATCAGGAAGTTTTAATAAACAATTTAATATTTATCTTAAAAACTCCAGAAATGAAAACAATTGATTTAAGCATTGACGACCTAAGAAATATGGTCGATGTACTATCTTCCCCGGAAGAAAAACTTCGTTTTTTAAGATCACTTTCTAAAACTAGCAACACTGCTGTCTTAGACTTAATCCTTGAACTCGACGAAGATCCCGGTACTGACACTTTGGAAAAAGGGCTGAAATTAGCTCTTAAGAAAAAAGATCAGGATTCAATTCTCAAATACGGCAGAAAAGCTATTGACTACTACATCGAAAATAATTTTTCCATTCTTCTCCCTGAGCAATTACGTAAGTGGAAAAATGAAAAATTAACAGAGTATGCTGTAAGTAAATTCCCCCAATCTCAGACCCGGGATCACCTTTCAGAAGCAGTTGATTTTTATGAGAGAATGAAAATTGAAAATGATTCCTCAAAAAAGTTAACCGAAAAACTATTGGCCATGGAAATTCGTGATTCCCAGTATCCCTTTACTGCCTGCAAAATTTTAATGAAATTAGGCAGACATACCGAAGCAATTAAGCATTATCTTAAAATTGGTGAACCTTATTGTTTAAGAGATGCATGGAATATTGCCAGGGAGCATGTACCTGAAATGAAAATAGGGATCGCCGAAAAAATTTGGAAAATGGGTGTTACAGAAGATACGCCTCTGGTAGTCTTCGTTGAGTCGGCATTACTGTTGGGTTACTCCGAAAGAGCAATAATACTTTTAAAAAAGTATATCGCAGGCTTGAAACCAAATACCGGCAGATTTTTTATTGGGCTTGTTGAGGCACTCAAGATTCTCGACTTATCTTATGAAATAAACAAGGTACTCGATATTGCTCGTAAACACACAAATTCCATTCACTCGTTTCCGTGGGATGCTTATAAAGAAATGGTTCAATTGTGTGATGTTGCTGGAAAGGAAGAAGAAAGCAAACAGTGGATGATTACTAGGTTGAAGTATGAAATTGCTGAAACCAACCCTACTAATGTGCCGAGCACGATTGCTGAATATGAAGAAAAAACTGGCGACAAATCACTTCGCATTCTGCTTTTCCCGCATTTTGAAAAACAACAAATGTATGGAGAAGCCGAAAAACTTGCAGTTGAATTCGGTATGCCAGAAAAAGCTGAAAAGTATGCCAAGCTTGCTCAATTGTTTGTATCATCACACGTGAAATAATCACAAGTGGTAATTAAAGCATTCAAGCCGTTTCCTTTTGGGGACGGCTTGTTTTTTTATCAGAAACATTAAAAATCTAGCTAAGATATTATAAAAGTTACCAACACTTTAAGGCTTAGCAAAAGACTAAATCTCTGACATTATTAAGATATGGAAACAAGCACAATTGGTAGAATTCATAGTCCATTATTAATAACGGAAACAAGAATTAGGTACTGTTTATATGCTCGTAAATCGACCGAATCCGACGAGCAACAAGCATTATCAATAGATTCTCAAGTTAAGGAAGGAAGCGAGTTTTCAGAATGAAAACTCGCTTCCTATTTCTAATTTCCACAATCTCTCTTTAGGTGACCCTACCGGGAATCGAACCCGGATTACCGGCTTGAAAAGCCGATGTCCTAACCGTTAGACGATAGGGCCAAATTTAGAACATAGATATAATAACATTTTTTTAATAAAATGCAAAAGTTTTTGAAAAATGATAGATTAAATAAAGGGTAAATAGAACGAAGTGGGGAGGCGTGGCTATGAAATATGAACTGCTTCATATTTCATCCGGTTTTGCAAAAGCAAAAATGTTTGATATTCTTTGGGGTGAAAACATAGGGAAGGGTCCGAAAGGGCACGAAGCAAGCTGGCGAACGAAGTGAGGAGGCGTGGCTGAGTGGTTGAAGGCACCGGTTTCGAAAACCGGCATTGGGGAAACCTAATCGTGAGTTCAAATCTCACCGCCTCCGCAAAATTGAATCGTTTACATATTAATAGAATAGTTTTAATATATTTAATATAATATGAGAATGGAAAATTTATTTAATTTTAATAAGAAAAAAATAGATGCAGGAAGGCAGCTTAATTTAAATTTCACTGATTTAGAAAAAGACAAAGACGGTAAGACTATTTATGATTTTTTAGAAAAAGCTGGAATAAAAGAAGGGGATGAAGATTATAAAAAAATCTTAAATAATCTTTCTTTTAGAAATGGTTATTTTTATGTTGGGGATGTTTATATAAAAGAATATTTATATTGGAAAAAAGTTTACAGTGAAGACAAAAAAAAGCTTTCTGATTCAAGTGATAAATTTGGCGTTAAAAAAGTACCAAAAAAGAAAATAAATAGACATCTTTCGGATAAAGAAAGAGATTTTTTGTACGGCCACTGGGACTAATTTCTTTTCTTTTTATTATATATTTCAGGTTCTGAAGACTTGTACACAACAAAAGTAGATATTCCCAAGCTAGGATATCTCCCAACTTTCGTATCTTTAATTAGACTCATTGGAGCTATTTTGGGTTCCTTGTCTTTTTCATAACTGTAATTTTGCCCAATGTTTACATTTCCAACTCTTGCGCAATCTTTTTGTTTAAATCCCATATTGTATATCACTAAAAGTCTGTATATTTCTTGTCCCAAATTTCCAGTTGTGTGATTACCGGGAGTTGCTTGCATGTGCTTTTCATCTTTATTTTTATTTTGAGTTTCTTTTGGGGCTAAATATAATCCTGGTTCGTAAATTTTGTTTATTTCTTTTTTAACTTCTTGATCAAAAGTATTAATTTCAAATTTTGGGGTTACACCTTCTTTGTATAGAAGCGCCATTGCTGCGCCTGGAACCATTGCTCCGCCATCTATAGAAACAGGGATGTAATAGGCGATATAATCACCAGATTCTAAAGCTTCTTTTATTGTTTTTCCTTCAATCATTGAAGGCTGGTTTAATTCTGCTTCTGTTGGAAATTCAATATTACCAAACTCTATATGCATTCCTTTTTCGTTTGATATAGAATCAAGTTTCTGTGCGCTGAAATAATTTTTTACTTCGCCAAATGTTTCATGAAAAGTTGAGTCTAATTTTTCTGGAGATATTTTTTCAAATTTATTAATATCTTCCCAAGTCATTTCGTATACGTCTTGCCCTAGAATTTCTCTAGCTTCTTTTTCTGCTTGAGCCTCTGTTTGATATTTTTTTAATAAATCCTGATTTGGTTTTTCCGAAGATGCGAAAGAAGTTTGTCCAAAAGCTTCAGCTGTCCCAAAAGATAGCACTCCGCTTAGCAACATTTTAATCATAATGTTTTTTATATTATGACTTTTCTTTTCTGGGCTAATATTTTTTTCTTTGAAAAAATTAAACATTTTTGTTTTGTTATTTAGTGTGTAAAGTTAAATAAATATCTTCCAACGCTTTTACCGCATCGCCAGCTGCGATGTTGTTTTGATGATATAGAATATTAGTGCAGTCTCCAGCAGCCCAAATGCCAGCTGTTTTTGTTTTGTTTGTCCAAGGATCTATTACTATTCTGCCAATTTTGTCTAATTCAACTATATTTTTCACAAAATCAGTATTTGGAATCTGACCGATTTCTACAAAAATTCCAGATACTTTTAAGTTTATCTGCGCATTGTTAGTTTTATCGTTTAATACTATTCCATCTACAAATTTTTCTCCTATTATTTCTAAAATATCTACGTTTTTTATAATTTTAAATTTAGGATTTTTAGAAAGTTTTTCTATTGTTATTTGGTCGGCTCTGAATGTTTCACTTCTGTTTATCAAAGTTACAGAATTGCAATAGGCGAGTAGTTGCGCTGCAGATTCAAAAGCTGCATTTCCCCCTCCAATCACAGCTACATCCATATCAGAAAACATTGGGCCATCGCAAGTTGCGCAGTAGGTTAAGCCTTTGTGTTCTAGCTTATCAGCATTTTTTGCATCTAGCTTTCTGCGTTTACTTCCTGTTGCGATCAAAACAGTTTTTGTTTCAAAATTTTCTCCAGCTTCAGTTTTGATTAAAAAATTCTCTCCAGATTTTTCGATATTATTTACCAATAAACCTTCTTGCACTTTCAGTGTATCGGTTTCTTTTGCATTACTTAAAACATGATTTTTTAAATCTTCTGCAAGTTTTGATCCAGCGATAGCAGCTGTGCCGATCCAATTATAAATAGTTTCAGAGACGATAGACTGTCCGCCAAATTCTGATGTTATAAATAAAGCTTTGAGTCTTTTGCGTGAAGCATAAACAGCCGCTGCTGAGCCAGCCGGTCCACCACCGATAATTATTAAATCGTAAATATTATTATTAGTCATGTTTTGTATTCTACCAAAAAAGTCAAATTAACTCCATTTACAGACTAGTTAATTCATGATAATCTATTATTGAAACTCTCTTGTGAAATATAGTTCATTAATCTAAATCTACAGACTATGGAATGTGAACAGTATCAAATTATTGGTTTTCGTGAAGCTACCAAAGAAAAAATTATAAAGATATTTTCGAATGGATTAGGGGTAATGATTCTCGGGAGGAAACTTCCTGATGTATCAGGAATAATAGGAGAATTTTATCCTGTTTATGATAACGATGAAAAGACGATTATTTCTTTCTTTGGTAAGTCTAGCAGAACCGCAAAAGCTCGCCCATCTTATGGGTGAGCTTTTTAAGTTAGATAGAGATATAAATTTTATTTTTTATTTCTTCTCAAGAATGCTGGTACTGCACTCCAGTCGTCTGTGTCATCGTCTATTATGATCTCTTCTATTTCTGGTTTTTTATCTAGTTTTTTTAAGAAATCATTATTGCTATTATTGTTGCTATTTGTTTCAGTATTCTGTTTTGGAAGACTATTGTGAATTTCTTTTTTTATTGAAATTACACCTTCTTCTTTTTTGGTATTGTTATTTGATTGATTTACTGGATTTATAACATTACTGAACAAATTCTTTTTTGATAGTTCTGCTGGATTAGCTGGATTGGTAGGGAAGCTGGTAGCAATAACAGTAACTTTTAATTCGCCTTTCTTTAATTTTTCATCATGGATAGTTCCGAAGATTACTTTTGCGTCCTTGTCGATACTTTCGGTGATTATTTTTGCAGCTTCTTGAATTTCATGAATAGTGATATCGTCGCCACCTGAGATTGCAAACAAAACTCCTTTTGCTCCGTTTATTGAAACTTCTAGAAGAGGGGAATTGATTGCTTGCAAAGCAGCTTTTTCTGCACGTTTTTCTCCAGATGCCGAACCTATTCCCATAAGGGCTGAACCAGCGTCTGACATGATAGCTTTGATATCCGCAAAGTCTACGTTGATTATACCGGGAGTTGTAATTAAATCAGAAATTCCTTCAACTGCTTGTCTCAAGACATCGTCACAGTTTGCAAAAGCATCTTTGAAATTTGTATTTTTGTCTGAAATTTGTAGTAATTTATCGTTTGGAATTACTATGATTGCGTCAACTTCTTTTGCTAAATTATCCAATCCATTTTCTGCAATTTTCATTCTGTGATTTCCTTCAAAGAAGAAAGGTTTTGTTACGACAGCTACTGTTAGGATACCTTGTTCTTTTGATGCTTTCGCAATGATTGGAGCTGCTCCTGTTCCTGTTCCTCCTCCCATACCGCAAGCGATGAAGACCATGTCCGAACCTTTTATTGTGTCTTGGATTTCTGCTTTTGTTTCTTCTGCGGCTTTACGTCCAATTTCTGGATTCATACCGGCACCAAGACCTTTAGTCAAATTTTTTCCGATGTGTATTTTTTTCTCTGCCAAAGAATGATGTAAATCTTGAGTATCAGTATTCATACAGATAAACTCAACACCTTTCACTTTACTTGAGATCATGTGGTTAAGTGCGTTCTTTCCGGAACCTCCAATTCCGATTACTTTAATACGAGCGAATGTTTCTATTTCTGGATTTAATTTTGGCATAATATTTTTTGGTTCACTTTTTAATTTTGATAGTGAACTCTGTTATTTTTAATAAAAATTTTAAATTAATATACTCCTTATAATAGCAGAAAATAAAAAAAAGCAAAATCCTTGCTTTTTTCTAAAAAGTGTATCTTTATAACGTGCTAATAATTTATGGCATCAGCTGTTTTGTTATTGATTTTACTAGGTTTTTTAGATCTTTGAATGTCCCTTGAACTGAACTAGAATTATAATTCTCGCTAGTTTTACAAGAGATAACCAAACCTAAAACAACAAACCAAGCTGGATCTCGAAGTTTAGTTTTTACAATCCCGAAGAAGTCTGTTGTGCCAACTTTCGATGGAAGCTTGAGATGAGATTTAGAAGTTTCTTCTAATTTATTTATTCCTGATCCGCCACCGATGAATACAACACCAGCTGGCAATAATTCATTTCTTTTTATTTTTTTCAAATGATTTTCTACTAGTTCAAAAATATCTGAAAGACGAGCGATAATAATTTCGTCTAATTTTTTCTTTGAAAATTCTTCTGGGTCATTTTTTACTTTCATGACTTCTGCTCTTTCTAAAGGAATTTTCAAACCCAAAGCAATATCGTTTGTGATGTCAGATGAGCCAATAGAAAAAGTATGCAAATATACAGGCAATCCGTTTTCAAATATTGTCATAGAAACAGTTTCTGCTCCGATATTTATCAATCCGGCACCAACCATTTTTTGTCTTTCAGAAAGAGCTAAGCAACTTCCAGCAATAGAAGAAGCAATAATGTCTATTGTTTCTACACCGGCTTCAGCGATAACAGATAATAAATCATCTACATGTTGAGTTGAGCAGGTGATATAAAGCACTTTTGCTTCCAATTTGTTTCCGCGCATGCCTTCTGGTCTGCCGAGAACTTCTTTTCCGTCTAGTTTATACGAAATAGGGAACATTTGGATTATCTTTCTGTTTCCTAAATTTAAATTATTTTCACTTTCTTCAATTGCTTTTTTTACATCTAGATTCGTCACTTCGCTGTCTGCTTTTGTAATGACAGCCGCACCGGTACTTGATTCGGATTTTAAAGTTACACTGTTTATTGAAACAAAAGCTCTTTTTATTTTTAGTCCAGAACTTTTTTCAGCCATCGCAACTGCTTTTTTTACTGAGTTTACAGCGTCAGAAAAATTCACCACGTATCCATGGCGAACGCCTTTTGTTTCTGATTCTCCAATTCCAATAATCTTAGGATTTTTTTCTCCCTTTAGAAATTCTCCCACCACGACTCTCGTCATTGATGAGCCTACATCGATTCCGATAGAAATATTTCTGATCATATTTTTTTTCTGCTCTCTCCATTTTATCACTATGTTCCATTCCTTTCAAATGTAGCATCCCGTGGATAACTAAAAATCCGATCATTTCTTTCAAATTTCTATCAAAATCTTTAAGTTGCGTTTTTACAATATTCGGACAAATCAAAATTTCTCCTTCGGTTTTTGAAAGGCAAAAAGATAAAATATTAGTCGGATTATTTTTATTTCTATATCTGTTATTAAATTCTTGAGATTGCTTTTCTGTTACAAAAACAATTGAGAGTTCAAATTTTTCTCCCAAGATATCTTTTTTTATATTAGAAAAAGGCAAGCTTGGTAGCTTGCACTTCGTCTTATTTATTACAGATAGATTTTCAGACATTTGTTGTTCTGTTAAGTCTTATCTTATTTTTCCAAGTTTTCTTAGTTTTTCTATTTCTGAGCGTCTCTGGATTCTCTTTAGTGTTGCTTTCTTTATCTTAACTTTTGATTCTTTTCTTTCGTTATATCTGTTATTTTTTACTTTTGGAATAATACTTGATTCTTGAACTTTACGAGAAAAACGACGTAACACAGACGCGTTGTTTTCGTTTTGATTTTTCTTAACTTCTATTACTACTTTTGCCATATAGTCTATAGATTATCATAAAAAAAAATTATGGCAAGTAAGCCAGAATAAAACATCTTGCTTTTTAATAATATTATGAAAATTAAGTAGACTTTTGGCTTAAAAAAAGTTAAGATTCATTTATGTCAAAAAGTGGAGATTATATAACAGAAGAAAAAAAGAAAGCCCTTGAATTAGAGCTAGAAGATTTAAAAGGACCCAAAAGAATGGATCTTTTGGCAAAATTACAGTATGCAAAATCTCTTGGAGATCTTTCAGAAAACGCAGAATATCATCAAGTCAGAGAAGATCAGTCCAAGTTGGAAGCTAGAATTCAAAAGATCGAGCAGGTTTTGAAGTCTTCAGAAATTATTAAAGCAACAGGTGGAGATACTGTAGAAGTGGGCTCAAAAGTTTTAGTTCAAAAAGAAGGTACTAATGAAGAGAAGACTTATCAGATAGTTGGCTCAGAAGAAGCTGACACTTTAAACGGAAAAATTTCTAATAAATCACCAATCGGTGAAGCTTTGTATGGAAAGAAAAAAGGTGAAACTATTTCTTTCAAAACTCCAGGTGGAGTTGTTAATTACAAAATAATAAACGTTTACTAATTAATTTAATTTTTTAGAAAATAAAAACAAAAAGTATATGTCATCAATAGATGAAATTAGAGATGCGAGAATAAAAAAACTTGAGCTCTTAAAACAGAAGGGAATAAATCCATATCCAGCTGAAACAAAAAGAGAAATTTCTGTTAAAGAAGTTTTAGAGCAATTTGAAAATTTTGAAAAGTCTCCAGAAGAGCATCGTTGGATTGCTGGAAGAATAATGTCTATCAGAGGTCAGGGGGCTATTATCTTTTTAACTATCAATGATGGTACTGGTTCTTTTCAGGTTTTGCTAAAAAGAGATTCGTTAGAAGCTGATAAGTTTGAGCTTTTTAATGAAACTGTAGACATTGGAGATTTTGTTGAAGTTTACGGAAGTTTTTTTGTTACAAAAAGAGGAGAAAAAACGTTAGAAGCAAAAAATTGGGGAATACTTTCAAAAAGTTTGCGACCACTTCCAGAAAAATGGCACGGTTTGCAAGATGCTGAAGAAAGATTCAGAAAGCGATATTTAGATATTTTGATGAATCCAGAAATAAAAGATCTTTTTGAGAAAAAAGCCAAATTCTGGGATGTTGTGAGAAAATTTTTGAAAGACAGAGGATTTTTGGAAGTTGAAACACCAACTATTGAAATAACAACAGGGGGTGCTGAAGCAAATCCTTTTAAAACGCACCATAAAGATTTTGACGTAGATGTGTTCATGAGAATATCTGTGGGAGAACTTTGGCAAAAAAGATTAATGGCTGCTGGTTTTCCAAAAACCTTTGAAATCGGTAGAGTTTACAGAAACGAAGGAAGCAGCGCAGAACATCTTCAAGAATTTACTAATATGGAATTTTATTGGGCTTACGCTGATTATCAAAAAGGTATGAAATTAGTGCAAGAACTTTATCAAAAAATTGCACTTGAAGTTTTTGGTAAAACAGAATTTGAAACTCGTGGACACAAATTTGATTTGAGCGGTGATTGGCCAATGATAGACTACCGTGATGAAATTTTGAAGCAAACAGGAATTGATGTTCTAGAATCTTCTGAAAAAGAAATGGCAGAAAAATTAGACGAACTTGGTGTGCGATACGAAGGAAATAACAGAGAAAGATTAATGGATACACTTTGGAAATACTGTAGAAAAAATGTTGCAGGCCCAGCATTTCTTGTGCATCATCCAAAATTAGTTTCGCCGCTTTCAAAATCTTGTTCTGAAAATCCTGAGCTTACAGAACGTTTTCAGATCATTATTGCTGGTAGTGAAGTCGGTAATGGATTTTCTGAATTAAACGATCCAATAGATCAGGGTAACAGATTTGATACACAACAAAAGTTGATAGACAGGGGAGATGAAGAAGCCATGATGCCAGAATGGGATTTCGTTGAAATGCTAGAACACGGCATGCCACCGACTTGTGGTTTTGGATTTGGAGAAAGACTGTTCGCTTTCATGGTAGATAAACCAATTCGTGATGTGCAGCTTTTCCCATTAATGAAACCAAAACAAGAAGAATAAAAAATAATAAAATTAAAATAAAAAACCCAAGCGTAATGCAAGGGTTTTTTGTTTTTTTGCTGTAAAAGCTACCAACGAACGTTAGTTCCTTTAATATACACAAGATGAGCAGTACCGTATTTTTTTGGTTGCTTTTTTCTTCTTTTTACAATTTCTTCTAACCGTTTTAGCTCTTTTGTTGTAGCGGCGGTTGAGAATATATTTAAATTTCCCGATTTACTTTTTTTCTTGTGCCTTTTGAAGGCGGAAATGGTGAGGAAAGTGCCAATAATAAAAGCAACTGTTGCTGCAACGAGTAGAATCCATCCAAAGGTAGAGATTCCGCTCAAAAAATTTAAAAGTGTTTCAAACGTTTTCATTTTTTTTGTCCTCCTTGTTTTTTATTGTTTAATTAATATTTTTTTTGAAATTTTTAACAATAGTCTTCAATGAAGATATTGTCGAATTTTGGCTCCACTGTTTCTTCATCGTCAGGTGTAGGAACAGGAAATAAGAGTTGTTCAAGTTGGTCCATATGTTCACTATTTAAGTTTTCAATGTAAAATTTACTTTAAGTATACAATAGAATTATAAAAAAGCAAGGGAAATAAAAAAGATCTGTTACACGAGTGTGTAACAGATCAAGATTTGGGAAATGAATTAATCAATAAATGCAGTTCCGTGTTTTTTGTCTCCAAATGCTTCCCAGAGACGAAGACGGTTTATTTCTTCGGGAGTGCGACTAGCCAGCCATTCGGCGGCTTCGTTTTTTGTTTCTTTTTTTGTTTTAATATTTAAATAAATTAATTCGACAACAATAAACATTGTCATACCAATCCCGATAAGGGTAGTAAGGTTTTCAGAGAAAAAAACTAATGCGGTTTTCATGGTTGCTCCTTCTTTTTTAAAATTATTTATATATAAAAAAACTAAAATTTTCAAAACTCTAAAGCCAATATATCATATATTAATTAAAATGTCAATAGAAAAATAAAAAACCTGAGTTATCCACAGAATTCGGGGGATTTTGGTTTGCTGTTATATATGAATAGTTTATAATATATCAAGTGGGAAAAAGTGGGAAATTAAAAAATAACTTATAAAAAACTTTATGCTTATTGGAGAATACACACATACAATAGACGAAAAAAATAGAGTTTCTTTGCCTGCAAAATTTAGAAAAGAAATGGGCAAAAAAGTTATTCTCACCCCGGGATTAGATAAATGTTTGTTCGTTTTCACAATGAAAGAATGGAAAAAAGTTTCTAAAAGACTTTCTGATTCAGAAAGTGAATTATCTTTTTTGAAAGCAGATAAAAGAAGTTTTAACAGATATATGTTCGGTAGAGCAATTGATGTTGAAGTAGATTCTATCGGAAGAATTTTAGTACCAGATTTTTTGAAAGAAATAATTAATCCAAATGGAAAAGTAACAGTGATTGGCGTGCAGGATAGATTGGAAATTTGGAACGATAAAGTTTGGGTTGAATATAAAGAAAATATCAGTAAAACAGCAGGGCAATTAGCAGAAAATCTTAGTAACGAAAAATAATCAGAATAATTAACGGATAGTTAAATAGTAAAAAAGATGAAAGAAGAAAAAGAAGGAAAAACAGAAACGGGTGAAGTGATTAGTAGTGTGCATAAGACAGTTCTTTTAAATGAAACAATAGATGGTTTGAATTTATCAGCCAAATCAAGAGCAGAGATGACTGTTCTAGATGGAACTTTTGGTGGTGGTGGTCATAGTGCAGAAATCTGCAGAAAGTTTCCAGGGATAAAAATAATTGCTATCGATCAAGATAAAAGTGCTTTTAAGAAAGCTGAAAATAAATTCAAAGGTTTAAACTGCAAGCTTTCATTACACAATGTAAATTTTAAAGATTTGGCTGAAGTTTTGAAAGAAGAAGGAGTAGAAAAAGTTGATGGAATAATTCTTGATTTAGGTTTAAGTTCAGACCAGTTAGAAAATTCAGGACGAGGTTTTTCTTTTATGAAAGACGAGCCGTTATTGATGACGATGAAAGCAAGTCCAACTCCTGAAGATTTAACTGCTATCGATGTGGTAAATACTTGGGAAGAAAAAAATTTGGCAGATGTGATTTACGGTTATGGTGAAGAAAAATATGCCAGAAGAATCGCTCGAGAGATTGTCGCGGCTAGAAAAAATAAAAAGATAGAAACTACTTTTGATTTAGTTGAAATTATAAAGAAAGCAGTGCCAGTTGGTTACCAGAGAGGAAGATTACATTTTGTCACAAGAACATTTCAGGCAATAAGAATAGCAGTAAATAACGAGTTGGGTGTCTTACAAGAAGGTTTGGTAAATGGGTTCGAAGTTTTGAAAGAAGGAGGAAGAATGTCAGTCATCTCATTTCACAGTTTAGAAGATAGAATCGTAAAAAATTTTTATAAACAGAAAGTAAAAGAAAGTAAAGCAGTATTAGTAAATAAAAAACCGATCTTGGCTTCAGATGAAGAACAAAAAGATAATCCAAGATCAAGAAGCGCAAAATTAAGAGTTTTAGAAAAAATTTAAAAGTTAAAAATTATCAATAAAATTTAAAAATAAAATTATGAAAACAGCAAAAGTAAAAATTCAAAAATATACGAAAGGAGTAAGTAGTGTAAGTATTGTGAACAACAACGGTTTGGAAAGAAATATTTTGCGTGGAATTTTGGCTTCTGCAGGAGTTCTTGCCGCGTGTTATGTTTTCATAATGGGGAACATGGTCTTCAATATCATTGAAAGACGCGCTCTCGAATCTGATGCACGTGAGCTGACAAATCAGGTTGGAGAACTAGAATTGCAGTATTTAAATATTTCAAAAAGTGTAGATTTGTCTTTGGCTGCCTCAAAAGGATTTAAAGAAACTGACACGAAAAAATTTGCTACTAGAAAATCTCTTGGAAGTATAAGTTTTGCTAAAAATGAGCTCTAATTCTCTTTTTAGAACAAAATTCGTATCTTTTTTTATCTTAGCTTTCGCTTTAATTTTAATTGGAAAGCTTTTTCTCGTTCAGATAGTGCACAAAAATTCTTATTCAGAAAAAGCCGACAGACAGTATGCCACACCATCTTCAAATATTTTTGAAAGAGGCACTATTTATTTTACGCAAAAAGATGGACAGCTTGTCTCTGCTGCAGCTCAAACTATGGGTTTCAAAGTAGCGATAGATACAAGTAAAATTGGTGAACCAGAAGAATTATATAATCAGCTTTCTGAAAATATTACTTTAGATCACGATACTTTTATTGCGCAGGCAAAGAAAGTAAATGATCCGTATGAAGAAATTATAAATCATTTAACAAAAGAACAAGCAGACGCAATTTCTGCAAAAAATCTTGCTGGCGTTTCTATTTTTAAAGAAAAGTGGCGTTTTTATCCTGGAAATAATTTAGCTTCACACACTTTGGGTTTTGTTGGATTTAAAGGGGATGAATTAGCTGGCCGTTATGGCCTGGAAAGAGAATATAATAACGTGCTTTCGAGAGACAAAGATAATCCGTATGTAAATTTTTTTGCTGAAGTTTTTTCTAATATAAATAAAACATTTTTTAAAGGAGAAGAAAAATCTGGAAATATAGTTACGACAATAGAACCAACAGTGCAGGGGTTTTTAGAAAAAACTTTAAGTTCTGTTAGAAGTAAATATCAAGTTGATTCTATTGGTGGGATTATTATGAATCCTCAAGACGGTTCTATTTACGCCATGGCAGCAAGTCCAGATTTTAATCCTAATGATTTTTCTGATATTAAAAACACTAGCGTCTTTACAAATCCATTTGTTGAAAATGTTTTTGAATTCGGTTCTGTCGTGAAGCCTTTGGTTATGGCTGCCGGAATAGATGCTGGTGTAGTAAATGCAAATACAAAATATTATGACTATGGTTTTGTTACAGTAGAAAAAAAACAGATTTATAACTTTGACAAAAAAGGCAGAGGCGCAAATACTTCAATGCAAGATGTGCTCAATCAGTCTTTAAACACCGGTATGGTTTATGTGTATCAACATTTGGGAAAGCAAAATATGCGGGATTATATGTTAGCTTATGGCATAAAAGATAAAACTGGAATTGATTTGCCAAATGAAACTAGCGGTTTAGTTTCTAACTTAAACAGCCCAAGAGAGATAGAATACGCAAACGCTTCTTTCGGTCAGGGAATTGCGCTTACGCCAATAGAAATTACGAGAGCACTGGCATCTTTGGGAAACGGCGGAAATCTAGTTGTGCCACATATTGTTAAAAAAATAAAATATAACGATGGCACGGAAAAAGAATTTACTTATCAAACCACACCGACAAAAATTACAAAGCAAACGTCAGAAGAAATTTCGAGAATGCTTGTGACGGTGATGGATAAGTCTCTAAAAAGTGGTACGGCAAAAATGGAGCATCATAGTATTGCCGTAAAAACTGGTACAGCGCAAGTTGCGAAGGAAAACGGAGGAGGCTATTATGAAGACAGGCATACACATTCTTTCTTTGGATATTTTCCAGCTTATAATCCTAAGTTTATCGTTTTCCTTTATGCTGTGAATCCAAAAGGTGTGCCGTATGCTTCACAGACTTGGGCGGATCCATTTTTGGACATATCAAAGTTTTTGTTAAATTATTACGAAGTTCCTCCAGATAGATAAAAATAAAAAATATATGAAATCAACATTTAAAAAAATAATATCTTACATTTTAAAAAAAGAATCGCAGTTAGTTTTAAAAAAATATAAGCCAAAAATTGTGGCGATAACTGGTTCTGTCGGGAAGACTTCTACTAAAGATGCAGTTTTTGCTGTAATTTCAAAATTTGCTTATGTCAGAAAAAGTGAAAAAAGTTTTAATAGCGAAATAGGTTTGCCTTTGACTATCCTAGGTTGTCCGAATGGATGGAATAGTCCAATTGTTTGGTTTAAAAATATTTTTAAAGGACTTTGGTTAATTATTTGGAAACATAAGTATCCGGAATGGCTAGTACTAGAAGTTGGAGTTGGTAAACCAAAAGATATGGTAAAAACTGCTTCTTGGTTGAAAACTGACGCTGTTATTTTGACAGCGATAGGTGATACACCTTCACATATTGAATTTTTTACTTCAAGAAATCATTTAGTTGAAGAAAAAAGTCAGCTTATCAAAACCCTAAAAAAAGATGGTGTTTTGATTCTTAATGCTGATGATGTAACTATTTTGGGAATGAAAAGTAAAACAAAAAATATAGTTGTTACTTATGGTTTTTCAAAAGACGCAGATGTTTCTGGTTCGGAAGATACTATTTTGTATTCTCCAGCTGGAGATCCACAGGGAATTATTTTTAGAGTTGATCACGGAGGAAGTAGTTTACCAGTTTTGATTGAAGGAGTTTTTGGAAGAAATCATGTCTATGCTTCTATGGCTGCATTGGCGCTCGCTTATAGTTTGAAGTTCAATATGCTTGATTCAGCAAATGCTTTAAAAAATTATGAAGTTCCACCTGGTAGAATGCGTTTGCTTGTCGGGATAAATAATTCTTTCATCATAGACGATACTTATAATTCTTCACCGTTTGCTAGTGAGACGGCTTTGAAAACTTTGGGAGAAATAAAAGAAGACAGCAAAAAAATTGCAGTATTGGGAGATATGTTGGAACTAGGAAAGCATACAGAAGAAGCTCATAAAAATATTGGAAAATTAGTAAAAGAAAATGCAGATATTCTGGTAACAGTAGGCGAGCGTGCGAAGTCTATAAAGTTGGGAGCAATAGAAGCTGGAATGAAAGAAAAAAATATTGTTTCTTTTGCTACATCTATCGAAGCAGGAAAATTTCTAAAAACTTTTATAAAAAAAGATGATTTGGTTTTAGTAAAAGGTTCACAGGGAATGCGAATGGAAAGAACTGTAGCTGCTATTCTGTTAGATCAAAAAAATAAAGAAAAATTATTAGTACGTCAGGATCCAGAATGGATAAATAAGAAATAGAAAATAAAAAAAGCGGGGCTGTATGCCTCGCTTTCTATTTGAATGAGTTTCAAGAGGGCTCTTGAAACTCTTGTGGTTTTTTTGCCTTTCTAATTTTTTTGATTAGACTTTCAAATGTCCAGCCAATTATTGATATTGAAGAAAAAACAATAACAACTAAAACAACCCATACCCAACCTAAACAATCCCAAAGAAAGTTTCCCAGCCATTTTCTAACCACAACAAATCGTTTAGGTTTTATGGCCATAAAAATAATCGGGCAAATTACATAAAGTATGCCATAGAAGATGATTACTGTTATCCCAAATTTTGGAAAAAGTAATGAGAGCATAATTATCACTGTTGTCAAAAATAATAAAATAGTTACAAATGCAGATTTGTCGTAAATTGTTTTCATAATTTTGTTTTTTAGTTATTATTTTTGTTTGAATTTTTTTAGAAAGAACATTTTGCTACTAATACAAAATAAATCAAAAATATATTTTTGTCAATTTTATTTAAGTTTTCCCCATTTTAATTTCGTAAATTTGTCGTGGGGGGGGGTATAATAGTTATAT
>DAONFW010000003.1:0-78923 GCA_035403785.1 Minisyncoccota bacterium
AGCTGTTACGCTATCTTTAAAGGATGGCTGCTTCTAAGCCAACCTCCTCATTGTCAAAGAAATTTCACCTTCTTGTCTTACACTTAGTATATATTTCGGGACCTTATTTTGAGATCTGGGCTGTTTCCCTTTTGACAGATGGAGCTTCGCCCCCATTGTCTAACTGCCAAGCTTTGGTCTCTGGTATTCGGAGTTTGATAGGTTTCGCGAGATTGCTCCCTGTCGAAACCTTCCAGTGCTCTACCCCCAAAGAAAACACTTGACGCTAGCCCTAAAGCTATTTCGGAGAGAACCAGCTATTACAAGGTTCGATTAGCTTTTCACTCCTTACCACAAGTCATCCGAAGACGTTGTACGATCAACCGGTTCGGGCCTCCATAGATCTTTCGATCTACTTCACCCTGCTCATGGCAAGCTCACCTTGCTTCGGGTCTTATGCATGTTACCAATTATGCGCTATTAACACTCGGTTTCCCTATGGCTTCGCTGTTTTAGCCAGCTTAGCCGAGCAGCATGCATAAACTCGTTGGCTCATTCTTCAATAGGCACGCCGTAGTCCAGCACTTTTAGCACAAAATAATTTATGCTGAAAGTGCCGGACGCCGACTCCTTGTAGACATACGGTTTCAGGTCTATTTCACCGCCCTAATCGGGCTACTTTTCACCTTTCCCTCACGGTACTAGTTCACTATCGATTTTTAAGAGTATTTAGCCTTACCAGTTAGTTCTGGCAGATTCCCCCCGGCTCTTGATGTCCTGGGGTACTCAAGAATGATAACAAAAGAGATAAATTATTTTCGTTTACGGGATTATCACCCTCTACGATTTTGCTTTCCAGCAAATTCAACTAATAATTTATTTTTTGACTCTTCTAGTAATCTACATTATCACCTTACAACCCCAAAGTATTGCTACTTTGGTTTGGGCTTTTTCCTTTTCGCTCGCCGCTACTAAGGAAATACAAATTTGTTTCTTTTCCACCTGGTACTGAGATGTTTCACTTCCCAGGGTACGCTTTTTTATCATGAAGATAAAAATCATTGAGGTTTACTCAAAGGGGTTTCCCCATTCGGAAATCTCCGGATCAAAGGTAGCTAAGCACCTCCCCGAAGCTTATCGCAGCAACGCCACGTCCTTCATCGCCTCTTAAAATCTAGGCATCCACCGTACGCCCTTAAATTTCCTGTTAAGAAATTTAAAAATCATAACTTCAAACTAATATAAATTCTGATGTCTACATAAAAATTTATATTTTTATGTTTTATTCTCTGACCGCTCAGAAAATAAAACATGCTCTGTCTACGACGCGAAAAGACCTCTCCAATTTAAACCAAAATTAAAACTCTAGAATCTAGAATTTAACTTTACTTTAAAGTGTCGTGACAGCTTTTAATTTTCAATTTACATTCGTTACTTACCAAACAAAAAACCGCTTTCTAAGCGGCGTAAAGACAAAAGAAAACGTCTAACCTTGCCGCTCTTTTAACTTGTTTTTTGTAATATTCATACTGACAAAAGAGAGTATATACGAAAACAAAAAAGAAGTCAAGTATTTCAATAATACTGACTTCTTTCCTGAGAAAACCTTTTGTTTTCTATTGTTTTTTACTGTTTAAATATTTATCCCCAAACTATTCTTTGTGAGACATATTTTCTCCGAGTCTTGAAATAAATCTTGCTGCTGCATCTTTTCCACCAAGACCAAAAGCTAATGCGCCAGAGATTGCTAACATACCGATTATTCCAGCGAACAAAATTTGCATATAAGCTGGAGCAATTCCTAGCTGTCCTAGAGCTATTATGAAAGCAAAAACCCAAACAACATACTTCACAATAGTTCCTAGCATATTTGCTGAACGAAGGCTCATTGCTTTTGAACCAGCAACAACTGCTTTCTGTAGAAATTCAGCAACAACTGTAGCAATTATCAAAATGAAGGCTGCTACGATAATTCTTGGCAAGAATCCCAATACATCATCTTTCAAGAAAGCTGAAATATCTGTTAAACCAACCAAATTAAGTGAAGGCAATAAGAAAACGATTATCACAAACCATTTTACAACTTGTCCAATGAAATAACCTGTGTTCAATTTCAAGCCAGCTCTTTTTAATAAATCTTCTGTGCCAATAGACTGAAATAGTCTGTCTATTTTCAAAGCACCAACAACTTGTTCAAATGCCTTTGCCAAAAGAGAACCAAGTACCCAACCTACGATAAAGAAAACGATTGCGATGATAAGTTTAGGAGCAAACTGAATAAAACCCCACCACAAATCTTGAAGAGATGCGTTAAAAACGTCACCCCATGTAAGCCAAATGTTACCACTCATAATTAAATAAAATAATTAATAAATTGATAAACTGATAAATAAAACTTTTTAAGTTTCGACCTTACAAAGCCTTATATAATTATAACAACTTTTTAAGCCTTTTTGAGAGCTTGTGTGGATAACTCTTTTGCTTTAAAAACAACTTCGTGCGGGAAATCCAAAACATCCCTAATTAGTTTATCGTACATATTTAACCTGTAAGCGAACTCCTGAGTATCAAAAATAGCGTATGTTAGCTCAGTCCCGATTTCTGCTTCGAGTTTCTTGATTTCTTCTTCTGTTCTAGCTTTTTTCAAATTATCCCCTACCAGCAAAATGTCCACTCGCGCATCCTTATTTTTTATAAAAATACCTGAAACAACAAGAAGCTTTAACTTCCCTGTCTTTTTGAAATTATTTAAAATAGAATCTCTATTTACAGAATCAACGCCAATCAAAAGTTTTTCAAACTCTGTAGCGTATTTGAAAGAATAATTAAAAGTCCAATTTTTTGATTTTCTTTTAATGAATTTTACTGAAGATAATAAGTTAATTTCTTTTCTAACTATTTCCGGGCTAACTCTACTTCTTTTTGCAATCTCTTTATTATCAAAACTGCTATCTTTGTTTAAAAGAAAGAGTCTCATAATCTTGACTCTGGCCGGATTTCCTAATATCTTTGCTAAAATTTCCATGTATATGTTATAACGCTTTTTGTTAAAAAATTCAAGTAAAAACAGACAAAAAAACAAAAACTCGGGAATCCCGAGTTTTTGTTTTTTATGAACTATATAGATTATTTCAATTCTACCTTTCCTCCTGCTTCTTCGATCTTCTTCTTTAGTTCTTCTGCTTCAGCCTTTTTCATACCATCTTTCAATGTTGCTGGTGCTCCATCTACTAGATCCTTTGCTTCTTTCAAGCCAAGGCCCAAAACGTCTTTAACTATTTTCATAACAGCAATCTTTTGTTCTCCCGCTGCTGCTAATACGACTGTGTAAGAATCTTTTTCTTCTGCAGCTTCTGCGCCTGCTGCAGGACCAGCTACTGCTACTGCAGCTGCTGAAACTCCGAACTTTTCTTCTATTGCTTTAACTAATTCATTAAGTTCTAGAACTGACATTTTTTCAATCTGATCTAGAATATCTTTAAATTTTTCCATAATTTCTATTAAATTTAATAATAAAATTTTGAATGGTCTGGTTGAGCCAAAGGCGACCCGAGGACCTAATAAATTTTATCGTTAAATTATTAAATTAATTTAATAATAATTTTTATTTCTTTTTAGCTACTTCTGACAAACCAATAGCCAATTTTTGCATAGGTGCTTTAAGCAAGAAAGCCAATTTTGAAAGTGACACTTCTCTGCTTGGAACCGTAGCAATTTCCATCATTTTTGCACTGTCTACGAATTTTCCTTCAAAAATTCCACCCAAGATACTTAGAAAACCCTTGTGAGTTTTTTGGAAGTTATAAACTTCACGAGCTGGAGCGATTAAATCTTCTCCATAAGCCACAGCAACCTCGCCAGTAAGTTCTGGTAATGTTCCTTCTGCTTTTCCATTAAGAGCTCTCTTTAACAAAGTCTTTCTATAAACTTTGTAATCAACTCCTTGGTTTCTAAAATCTCTACGAAGAGAAGTTTCATCTCCTGCTTTCAAGCCATGAAAGTTTACAAAAACCAAAGACTTTGATTTATTGATTTCACCTTCAAGCTCTTTCACCATCTCTTCTTTTCTTGATTTTTTTAACATGTTCTATTTTTCTTTATTTCAAATAAAAAAGCGGCAATAATAGCCGCAAATATCCCGTCAATAACGATCGACCCACTAAACCGGTCTTCTACCTTTTTGTATAGGCTGCCAATCCCGATGTTATATCGGGACTCCGACTTTACGTCGGGGTTGTCTTTGCGGTATTAATAATATATCACAAAAATATTATTTTGCAACACCAATAGCGTCTTTTAATATATTAGAATCATGATTTTTGTCTAAATAACTAACAACAAAAGAACTGATTATTCCCAGTAAAATAATTCCTGTAAATACAAATAAAACTTTCCAAAAGTGTTTTGTGATCATTAAATAAATATTAGCATAAAAATGCTATTCAACAAAAAAACGCAAAAAACACCAGTCCAATCGTTTAATCTTTTAAAAAATGAGTTACGGTAAATATTCTGGTTTCAAAATTCCTTTTAGTTCAGAATATGGGATAAAAATATTAATATAAGGGAAAATATGCGACCCCATCTTATCTTCTGTGTATATAAAACTTACTCCATTATTATTTATGGAATATGGTATATCAAAAGAAAATGTATCAACCAAATATTCTATGAAATCATCACTTGGAACTTCTCCACCAGAAAGATCCAAAAAACTCTTTTTAATGGCCGCTGATAATTTCGGCTTAAAATTATCAAGGTAATCTTTTTTATTATTCAACAAATCTTCAAAAAAAATCTCCTTGCCATTTTTGTCATAAGTCATCGTTTGAAAATCAACAAAAGACCTAGGTCCCCCATCAAATGATGTGGATTTTATTATATAACTTATCAGATTTTTACTGAAAGTATATTCAACATCTATTGATAAATTACAATAATAATCAGGATCATAATTTTGTTTATTGATTTGTTCCGAATTAGACAACTCAACATCATTAGCACAAACAAAGTTATTTTTTATCTCGTCTATTTTTTTTATAACTAAATCAAGCCCTGGTGCGTCCCCGACCAAATAATCAGAACTAATACTTTTATACCAATTAACATCAACTTTGCTTGATTTCTTTTCTATTGTTTTAAATATTTTATCGTTCGAACTGGAAACTAATACGTTATTTTCAAAATTATGCTTATATTTCAAAAACACAAAAATAGCAAAACTAAAACTTAATAAAATTATTAACACGAGCACAATAATCAAAATTTTTTTCTTCATTTTTTTGTAAAAGTTTTGTAAATAATAAAATTACGGTAAATATTCTGGTTTCAAAATTCCTTTTAGTTCAGAATATGGGATAAAAATATCTTCTTCTCCGTTAGAATGAGAAATACCTATTTCTTCTGTTAATATCAAAGTAATGCCTTCATTTGAAACAACAAACGGCAAAGAATAAGTAAAGTAGTTTTTCAAAATTTCTTCAATAAGAATATCTGATGTTTTTTTATTAGTAAGATATTTCTTGATTTCATCGCCAAAAAAATTCTTAGATATATTTTCATCAATAGTTAAATCACCTAAATTAAATTTTTTACCGAAAAAATCGTAAGTAAATGTGACGACATTATTCGTACCATGAGCCCCGCCATAAAATCCATATTCATCTAATCTGTGAGTAATGAGTGTTCTACTATTAGAAAACGAATAACTTATATTTAAACTACACAAATAAGAACTATAAGATACATCATCCTGCTCTGCCTCTTCTTTCGATACTTTATCTTCGTCATTTAGGCAATCTATATTCATTTCTTTCAAAACAAAATCTTTAACATCATTTACCCCCGGGAATTCTCCTATTGGATATTCAGCTGTAATACTTTTATACCATTCTGGATTCTCATTTAAAGTTTTTTTTGATATCAACAGATCTTTAGGAAAATAATTTTGCTGTTGTAAACATGTGTCACACACACTATGCGCAGTTTGATTATCATTTTTTTTAATTTCTTTAATTTTAAAAAATGTAAAAACCGCAAAACTAAAACTTAATAAAATTATTAACGCGAGCACAATAATCAAAATTTTTTTCTTCATTTTTTTGTAAAAGTTTTGTAAATAATAAATAAAATTATTAAACCAAATACTGTCAATAAAACAAATTTACTATAATTTTTTCCAACTATACCTACTTGATAATTAGGGGAAGCAACCAATAATGTCTTTTCAGCACCATACTCATTCTTTTCCTTTTTTTCTTGCACAAATAAATTCTTCTTAATTTTAGCAAAGTCTATCCTTTTTACAATCTTATTAATAGATACTGTAGTGTCTTCATTAGAAGATTCAAAATCAACTTCTGACTGTCCTTGCTTCGAAACTGATATAAAATCAGGATCATAAAAACTGATACTTCCACTGCTTCTAATATTTTTTGTTTCTGAAATATTTGTTAAAACATCTCCTGATTTTATTTCGTAATCCACCTCACCGTCACCATTTTTATCGATTTCAATAAAAACACCAGATGAATCATCTAAATTACCCCAATCAATATGATATTTATGAATTTCTCCCTTCTGAATTGGTATATCAATTGCTTTAAACATAATACCAGTATTCCCAAAATCAAAATTTGTGATATCTAAACCGTAAGAATCCCCAGTTCCATCCCCAACCACTTCATAAGTATAATTTTCATCCGGAAAGAAAATTGCAGCTCTCTCATTTTCTTTGTCATATACTGCGTTCCAAATATTTTCAATTTCTTCGCCATTAATTAGCCCCGTAAAATTATCGTTTTCGTCAATTATTCTAACCTCTATAGGGCTATGTGCTTTTATCTCAATTCTGTGGTCATTTGCGTAAGCAAGTTTTTCTATCAAATTATCATTATTATGATAATTTATACCAGTAAAGTAAGTTGACAAATTTTTTAATCTTTCGGAAACTAATCTCATATAATTCACAGAAGAGATAAAAACAGCACCATTATAACCCCAAACAGATTTTATTGTATTTATTTCAGAACACGTAAAAACAAAACCGCCTAAAGTAAAATTATTTAAGCACGCATTGTAAAATACATGTTTATCTTTTTCTTTTAAGATTCCCATTCCGTCTTTTATGGACGCATAAACAGACTGTGCAGTATTTGAATACTGTTTGTATTTTTGATTTTGTAAGTTATGTTCATAATTATCATAAAGTTTTAATTTAGTATTAAACGTTTCCGTATTCTTGTAACAGTTTTTATACTGACTACTATTTATTTCTTTGCATAAATTTAATCTAATTTCACTATATTTACCTCTCGGATCACTTTTATTAAAACTAACCCCAAAATATTTATTACTAGGGCTAGGATTTTCATGAGCATAAGCGTCCATTGTTATTTGCATTACTCCATGTCCGTAATCATGACTTACCACTTCATTATCAAAACTACTTCCTCCAATCTCTTGTGCAATAATCGCCAAAATCAATTCTTTTGGAAAGCCATTGTTTTTCAACCCAGAAATTTTTGTGTTATGATCATCAGAACTGTACAAAGATTTGTCAGTGTTAGTATCGTTATAATAATGATCTACTGCTTCTAAAATAATATTTTTTCGATCACTTATTTTTTCAATTCCATTAAAAATATTTCCTGATTTTTCAGCATATTCTATTTGTTTCTCAGCCTCATATGGCAAAAAATCAGATGCACTTGGGGTTGTGCCAGAAAACATATAATGCACAGTTTGGTCTGTAAGATCTTCAACTTTACTCCAATAATAACCGTCAGAAAAAATTGGTTGCCCACTATCATCTACTTGAGCTAATACTTTTACAATCCAATTATTAGGTAATGTTTTTACTAAAGAAGAACTGACGCTTGGATTTTTGTATAGTTTTGCTACACCATTTGGAAAATTAGTAATTTTAGCATAATACTCATTTGGAACAACTGGTAAATCTTGCATTTGTTCATCTAGGTAAAAAGGCTTAAAAGAAACATTATCAGAAACGGGATTTCCTAAACCTTCTGAATTTTGCAATAAATTATATGGGCCAGTCGAATCACCCCAAAAGTTATTTTTTGCATCAACAACAAAAGTTCCATAATTTTCTACTCCAAATAACGAAAAATTCTTAATAATATTTTTGTGAATACTAGTAAGTAAGTTACTTTCACCAAAAGATAATATGCCAGATCCAAGCCCTCCATCAAAAATAGAATTTTCAATATTAATTTCCGTTGGTTTATCAGTATAATCTGACCCATCATAAAAAGTGACACAAGCAACGCCTGAACAATTTTTAAAAGAAGAATTCTGAAGAGATAATTTCGAGTGATTAAAAATTTGAACAGCCTGGCTGTAATCACCAGACAAATTTTCTACAACAAGTCCTAAAATAGAAGCTGAACTATCATTATAAACATCTATTGCATCATTATTAATCTCAGAAATGTGTGAATTAGAAACACTCAAATTACTATTATTAAAAAATTCAAAGCACGGCAAATCTAAATTTTTGCACACAATTCCATTCGCATCTGTATTACTAGAATATCCTGTAACTCCGCTACCAGAATCAGAAATATCCGATTCCAAAATATTTAAGTACGAATTATTTAAAAAAACTGTATCTTCTGCGTATTTAAACACAGTATTTTTTATAGAGTTATTATGAGAATCAACAAAGTAGATACCTCCCCAATCGTTTTTATTTGGATAAAAATAATGATCACAAACCTGACCGATTATATTCCCTTCTTCATCAATATCGTCATAGCAAAAATAATCATCATTAGTATCGCCACCGACAGAGTCATCATAGAAAGAAGTAAAATATACTTTGTCACCTTGTTCCCCATTTACTATTAAGCTACCTAAAACAGTCAACGAAGAATCTTCTAATTTTAGAATAACACCAGGGCCAATAGTAAGGGTAGCTCCTGGCAAGATAGCCACAGAAGAAGTTATTACATATGGATTATTTTCTTTTGTAAAATAAGTATCATCAGTAATGTCTGCGCTAATTTCAGTAAAAGCAAAAGCATTTTGAAAACTTATAGAAAAAGATAGTAGAAATAAAAAACAGAAAACAAAAAATTTTATTTTTTGCATGTTGTTTCTATTTTACAAGAACTAACAAATAAAATCCCGTTATCCAATGTGGAAAACTAAAATAAAATTAAAAAATTAATTCTGGTCAAAAATCTTTACTAAATAATTATCTATCAAACGCTGATCCATGTCATAAAAGTACTTATTATCTTCATGCAATTTTGTTGCCAATTCTACCCCTACAAAACGCCAATGCCACGGCTCAAATTTGTAATAAGTATTGCTTGCTGGATAAGAAATTACAAAACCGAACTTATAAGCATTTTCCTGAAGCCATTTATATTCAGGCGTTTTTTCAAAGTCACTAAGCGCACCAGCTGTTTTAACTGTTGTAAAATCTATCGCCGTTCCAAGCTGATGTTCTGAATATCCCTGATCAGCCGAAAAAGAATTAGCTCCAGCGCCATAAGTTATTTTATAATTTTCTTTCAAAATAACCTGCGTGTAAAAAGATCGATAAGCAGACTGCGCTCTCAATTCCAAACCATCAGCATTCGCCGCATCTATCATTTTCTGCAAAAAAGGCAACACATCTGAATTAATCTGATAATTTCTGCTTGTAGTACCACGATAAGTTTCTCCAATTTCAGCAAGCGCTAGCGGTGCATAATGTTCGTTCAAGAAAAAAACTTTGGAATATTTTTTCAACAATTCTTGGTCAGTAGCGCTTAACTTTTCCAAAGTTCCAACTGAGCTTTTGATCTGTGTAAACTGGTTTGCTAAATTAGTATTTTTGATATTTTCTTGTTCTAAAATATTAGAAAAATTTGTTTGAGCACCCAAAATTAAATCAAAAATATCTTTTACATCATTGTCATGCTTTTGCCCCAGCTCGATATTTTTTTCTTCTACAGAAGCAAGCTGCTTTTCCAAATTAGAAAATCTTACGTTATTATACTTCACAAAACCGAATAGAAACAAACCAATTAAAATAACCGCGATTCCCTCTTTACTGAAAACTTTGGTCATAAAATTTTTCATAAGTTGTTTTGATTATAACATAATTTTTTGATAAAAAGATAAATAATAACTTTTAACCCAAAATCCCCGCTAAAAATTTAGCGGGGATTTTTTAATTACATTTTTATTTAACTAGATAATTATCAGCAGAAAATAAATATTGCTCAATAAAAATCTTTTTCATAGGAATCACAGAATTTTTTTCGTAAAAAACCAAAATTGCTTCCCTGTAAATATTTTCATCTATACTGCGATATGACAGAGGTACACAATTTTCAACAAGAAGCATTGCGTTACAAAGCAAACGCGCCGTACGTTTGTTGCCATCTTCGAAAGGTTGAATGTAAGAAATTCCAACAAGCATAGCCAAAGCTCTGTTGTAAGGATCTTTCATCTTTTTTACTTTTTCATAAAGAGAAGACAAAGCTTCATCGATTTGGTATTTATTATCAAGTGGTTTATATTTTGTACCAATAATTCCAACTAATCCTTTTCTTACCCCAGAATTTACTCCTAATCCCTCGACTAAAAGTTCATGAACTTTTTCTGTAAATTTCTGATTGATTCCATTTGTTCTAAGACTTCCAAAATTATTCATGATAAAAGAAAAAGCTTTTTTGTGATTAAGAATCATTTTAGCTTCATTTTTTGAATGTCCTTCTGCCGGAACGCCTTCGCGAATCAAACGCTCTGTATCCAACAACGTATAAGTGTTTCCCTCAATTTTTGAAGATTTCCAAGAAAGCTCTATCACAAAACGCTCAAGCTCCTTTGTCTGAACAACTGAACTTATATTCTTTACTCTTTCTCTATACTTAATAGTAGCAGTTTTGAGATCCATTTTTTCTTCATCAGAAAAAACATCAATTGGAAATTTCTCAAATAAAGAAAAATTAAAATCACTCCTACCATTTCTCACATCTGGTTCTTCGGCCATATATTTAGCGACGTCAACTGGAGACAACAAAATCCCCTGCATTGTTTTTTGATAAACAGTTGCACGCCCTTTTCCAATTCTTTCTAAATAATCGAAGCTAACAAGATAATCTAAATCACGTTTAATAGTTACCAGAGATATCTTTTGCTTTTTACCAATAATTTTTAAAATATCTGAAGAAGAGAATTTTTCCTCAAAAGGCATCTTATCCAAGATATCTAATTGTCGTTTGTTTAATTTATTCATAATCGTATCATTTATACTTCCTAATCGTATCATTTTGATACGATTAATGCAACCATTTGATACGATTATTTAGAATATTTAAACAAAAATATTTTCTCTTTTATATTCTTTTCTCAAACATAATTTTTTGATAAAAAAATAAATTTTTGTTAACATAAAATTAAATAACTTCTTTAAAATAATTCAATTTTTGTCTAACCAAAAACAATAACACATGAAAAAATTATTTTTCTCTTTCAGTTTAGGAATACTTTTTGTGTTCCTGTTTACAAACCAACTGTTTTCGCAAGGAAACGTCGGCATAGGCACAAATACACCAAACAACTCTGCGCTTCTTGATCTAACATCAACCGACAAGGGTTTGTTAACTCCAAGAATGAATTCCACCCAGTGTTTTGCAATTCCGAATCCCGCAACGGGATTATTTATTTACAACACTGACTATAATCAATTTTGGTATTTTGATGGAGACGCTTGGGTTACTTTCGGTGGTGTAGCCGGACCCACTGGCCCGACGGGACCAATTGGTCCAACTGGACCACAAGGAATTCAAGGCATCGCTGGTCCAACAGGACCACAAGGCCCCACTGGAGCACAAGGAATTCAGGGAGTTACCGGTCCGACGGGAGCCACAGATACAACAGAAGCAAGATTGCAAATGATAGAAGTAAATTTAACTTCTGCTGAAATTCTTAATTTGAACGCAAACCCCAAAGAGCTACTTCCTGCCCCTGGGCCTGGAAAAGTAAATATTATTCAAAGTTTAATTTTGGAATTAAACTTCGTAAGTGTTCGATATTATCCTTTTAGTAATGCAAATCCTGTAATTAGATATGATAATGGTTCAGGAATAGTTGCGATTGATTATGGTTCTGTTGCTTTCAAGAATATCTTCGTATCTACTATTAATATTGCTAACTTTGGAAGAGGTCTTCTAACTGAAACAAATTTAACTTTATGTGAAAATAAGAACATTGTTTTAAAAGTAGAAAATGTTGATTTTGCCACCGGCGATGGCACAATTAAAATAATTATTTTTTATCAAAAAATAACTTTATAAGCCAAAAAAATAAACCAAAAATCCCCGCCAAAAACAGCGGGGATTTTTTAATTAAATTTTTCAAATATATTTTTTAAACAAATTTCTTTTCCAGCTTTTCTATTCTCTTGTCGTGAAGCATATCGGTATCTAAAAGATCTGCTGTATCTTCTTTTAATGTTTTAATAGAATTTTCAGTCTCATTTTTGAAACCTTTCATCTCTACACGAAAATCTTGAATTTCTGTTTTTATTTCTAATATATCTTTTTTAGTAGCCATATTTTCTAAAAGATAAGCTGTAGTTTTGGCAATAACATCTATTGATTCTTGTAAATCACTTTTAACTTCTTCCACATCTTGTTTAACGGCAAGTCCTTTCAAATCTTCTTTAGTTGCAAGAATTAATTTAAGTTTATTTATATCTTCTTCATTTAACATATCTAAAGTATATCAAAAGATAATTCCTTTGCAAACAACCCTTTCCCCTCTCCTTATATATTTATAAAGGAGAGGGCTAGAGTGAGGTAATTCCTTTATTTTTATTTCACACAAACAAAAAACCGCACATTTCTGTGCGGTTTTTTGAATACTTTTTTCTAGGTTGTATTTCCCCGACTTAGTTCACTAACTAATTAGTTAGCAATTTGTACTGCTGGTGAAAGCTTGTCAAGTGTTACTCCTGCAACCTTGTTTAGAGTAATACGATAAGTACCATTATCACCTGCATCTACAGTTGTAAATGTAAAGTCTAATACAAATGTAGCAGTATCTCCTTCATAAACTGTGTAATTTCCTCCAGCTAGAGTTGCATCTCCAGATGTCTTAGAAAGAACAGGTGCTGAAAGACCAGCAAGTGTAGTATCTGTTCCTGTAATTGTCCAAGTAAGATTACCAGCGTTATTAGGAGTAGCATCCAATACAACATCCCCTTCGTCAGCACTTACTGTAAAGGCAAATGAAATATATCCAGGTTTTGTTGTATTATTTGCAACGTTTCCTGAAGTAGAAACTCCTGAAACTGTAGCTGAACTTGATGTGAATGTTTGTACATTACCAGATGCAGCACCAGATTCATTTGTAACAGTATCACCATTTTCGTCTTCAGTAGCAATTCCTGATTGTGCCAAACTTACTTTCAAATCTCCTGAAGTAAATGCATTTAATTCAGCGATTTTTGCATAAACAATGAATGTTTCTGTTGAATCAGCAGCTATTGTGAATGTATCATCTAGGTTAAATGTCACATTTCCATCACCTGCTGGTATTGTAGGGTCAGAAGCTAATACATCTGAACCATTTTTTAGAGACATATCAAGAATCATATCACTATTATCTCCTGCTCCTACTGTTGAATCAATGGCAACTGTCAATTGATCAAAAGATAGGTCAGCACCAGTTGCTTTTAATTTAAATTCAAGCATCTTAACATCTGGAGTTGATCCAGTGTCAGATATAGTAACATTTTGTATTGCTGGGTTTCCTGATCCTTTTGAAATAGTTAATTTAACATCTCCTGAATTTGTTAGAGAATCAAATGATCCAGCTACTGCAGGAGCTGCAACTGTAACAAGTGGGTTGGAATCATCACCTTCAGACATCACAAGTCCTGTTGCGTCTTGGTAACGAATACTATTTACATCTATTTCAAAGCGAGCAGGATTTGCTCCACCGTCCATGTTAGCTGTGTCAATGCTTGATGCAGCATTAATAACTACATAGAAAGTAGCTTTGTGAGTGGATCCCATTTTTACCACTGCGTTTGAAAGATTAATGCTCTTTGTATAGGCATATGATGATTTTGAAAAATCAGAGGCATCTGCTGATCCAACTTTTGTTGAACCCATGTAAATATCTACTGAGTCTACATAGTTAGTTAAACGATATGGACTATCAGGAGCATCCTTATTTTCTAATTTCAACTTAAGATTTGTTATAGCAATGTCAGAATCAGAAGCTTCTACTTTGAATCCAAGCATTTTTGTTGCTTGACCTTCAATAGCTACATCTTCTACATCTGATGATGTCTGATTAACATCAATACTTCCAGCTCCACCACTCAATGTTGTTGAAGTTGTAGTAGCTGTACATGGTGCTCCAGTTGTTGAACTGAATAATGCGCCTGCTGTACATCCTGCTGGCAATGTTGTTGTAGTTGTAGTTAATCCTAGAGCTGCTTTTGTAAGAGCTCCTACTTTTCCGTCAGCTAATAATGAATTTGCTGTTTGAAAAGCTTTAACTTTTCCATCTGTAATTGATCCGAAATATCCTGTAACTGGAGTAACACCTAACTTTGTCTGAAGACATGTTACGGCTGTTCCAGTACTTCCTTTCATCAAAGTTACTGTTCCCAAATCACATTCTGCAGCTTTAACTGTTGAAGAAACAACAGCGAAACCTACGAACATAACTGCGAAAATCATAACTCCTAGAAGGATTTTTGATTTTAATAATTTCATAATAATTATTTTTTTAATCCTCGCGACCCTGCTTCTCACTAGTCTAAATTTTATTTTTAGAAAAAGAAAAAACAGAAACGAGTTTTATATGCCATTAATTAGTTTCGACTTGCTTTAAACTTTTATTGTAAAAAGCAAAACTAAAAGCATATATATTTTTTCTATCATTATTCTTTATTACCAAATTTAAGTGATAATAAAAAAATAATGAAAAGAGGTAAATTAATGAAAACTAATTTTTCACACGAAAAAAATTTCGTGAGAATTTTTTGTATTTAGTTTTCAATGATCATTCTCCTTCAAAATTTTTTCGACGAAATTTTGAACGAAAATTTTGTGCACGTAAAACTACTTCATAAACAAATAGTTCACAAGCACATTATTATTATAATATTTACCGCAAAGAGCGGCAAAATATTATGTGGATAACTAGAGCTCGAAAGCTCCGTACCCTGCATATATATTCGCATATTTTTGTCGAAAATGCAAATACGCAGGATCATAGATATAGACGTTCTTGAGTAAAATTTATTACACTCAAAAACTTATAAAAATAGATTTCGGCTTTTTACAAGAAATATCTGCTCCAGCGCTTCTCCCCAGCCTTCTTAAGGACACCATCATTCACCATAGCAATGAGTTCTCTTTGGAGTGTCTTTTCGCCACATTTGGCTAGTGACCCGTAAGCCGCCTTCTTGATGTCTGTTATTGTAGCTTCTTTCTTGTCTTTTATTATCTTAACAATAATATCTCTTCTTTCTTTCTTTAAGTTATCAAACCCCGAACGAAAGCTTTTGGCTTCATACGGGGCATGATTTACTCTATTGGACATGCTACTTTTTTCAAAAGTTTTTATATTTTTTATATCTTTGATGTCTTTTATTGCCTTCATCAAGGTGCTACCTTTTTGGACACCAATTCTCATACTATTAGCATGAGAGGTTGATATGTTTTTTTGAGCTACTTGTTGTCTGTTAGAAATTTCTTTTTTGTTTTCTGTTGAGAAACTATTTTCTTTACTACTTCCCGCTTGTGAACCGGCAGCTAGTCTAGCTTCTGAATTTAATTCTGTTTCTTCTGTTTGGTTTGTGTTATATAAATTTTGATTCAAAAAGTCTGCGATCAAAATAGGATTATTATTTTTAACTAAAGAATCTCTTAAATTTATAAATTCTTTTTTTAGGATAGAATAATTCATTTCGGAAATCATTCGAATGGTTGAAGCTAGCTCCAAAAAGGACACGACTTCTGAAATTCTGCTTATATTTTTACTTATTAAATTTGAGTCTGTCCTATATGAGACAACGTGCATGTCTGATAGAATATCTGTCCCAGCAGACCTTAATTTGTTACGTAATGGCTCGTCTTTGTCCATTATGTCTGTGACCATATAAAGGGCAGTAATGAGTTTGTTTGTTTTAGAATTTAAGCTGATAAAAATGTTCTCCTTGTCATAAGAAACAATAGAAGAGGAGGTGTCTTTTATAATGTTTTCCGAACTGTTGTTATCACCTATCATAATGTCCATTATTATATCTATCGGACGAGAGAAGTCAAATATTTTCCCCTCCTTGATCAAGGAGGGGCTAGGGGTGGTAATTCTAAAAAATCACCACCTTGCTCCGACAAAAGTCGGAGCACTCCTCCTCAACAAGGAGGAGAAAAAAGAAAATTTTATTTAAAGTTTTTACTAATTTTTGCAAATTTCAAAAAAGGGTAAAAAATGATAAAATTAGCAAATGGCAAAAACCGAAAAAAAATTAGATAAAAAAAATACTTCTCAAAAGAAAAACGTTAAACTTAAAACAGAAACTAAACACAAAATTCTCGCAGTTATATTTTTTGTTTTAGCAATTATTTTCTCTATGTCTGCTTTCTCGGGAGCTGGACCTGCGGGAGAATTTATTTATAAAATTTTTTATTTCTTATTTGGTTTTGGTTACGCTCTTTTGCCAATTTTATTTTTACTTTTGGGATCATCTTTTATCAAATCAGAAAGACCAAATATCGGTTGGCCTCGCACGATAAGCGCACTGTTATTTTTGCTTTCAGGACTCGGAATGATCACAATTGCGGCAGGAGAATCTGGAAAAACTTATGGTGGATTTTTTGGAAAAGTTTTAGCAAATCCATTAGTCGCTTTATTCGATGTTTATGCAAGTATCTTTTTCCTTGGGGCTCTTTTGATTATCTCTCTTTTGGTAATGTTTGATACAAAACCTGAATTTGCATTCTTGAGTAAAATTTGGAATTGGTTAAAAGGAAAAAAAGTTGCGAGAGAAAATATTGCAGAAGAAGAGGTTGAAGAAACAGAAGAAGAAATTCCAGAAGAAACGATTGCTGAAGAAGTTATTGAAGAAGAAAAAGAAACAGCTGGAAGTAAACTCAAAAAAGCTTTGGGTGTTGGCAAGAAAGAAAAAAAAGACGAGCCAGAAGAAGAAATTCAAATAAAAAAGAGAAAATTTGTCTCAAATTCTGCTTATGTTCCACCACCACTTTCTTTGCTCGAAGAAGATAAAGGCAAACCAAATACGGGAGACGTGAAAGCTAACGCAAATATAATAAAACGCACACTTGCAAACTTCGGTATTGAAGTAGAAATGGATGAAATAACTGTAGGACCAACTGTTACACGTTACGCTTTGAAACCAGCTGAAGGGGTAAAACTTTCTAGAATAGTTGGCTTGCAAAATGACCTGGCTCTAGCGCTAGCCGCTCACCCGATTAGAATAGAAGCTCCAATCCCTGGAAAATCTTTAGTCGGTATCGAAATACCTAACAAATCTAAATCTATTGTCGGTTTGGCTACATTGCTTTCTGAAGATAAATTCCAGCACTCACAGAAGCCGCTCACCGTGGCGCTCGGAAGAAGTATCTCTGGCCGAGGATCTTTTGGAAACTTAGCAAAAATGCCACACTGTCTAGTCGCTGGAACTACTGGATCTGGAAAATCTGTAACTATTCACGCTATTATTACTTCCCTACTATATAGAAACGGTCCAGAAGATTTAAAATTTATCTTGATAGACCCAAAAAGAGTTGAATTAACGCTTTATAACAAAATTCCACACTTGCTTACTCCAGTTATTACTGATGCAAAGAAGGCTATTCTTGCTTTGAAATGGGCTGCTAAAGAAATGGATAGACGTTATGACATATTAGAAGCAGAATCTGTTCGTGATATCGAGTCTTATCACAATAATGTATTGGCTAAAAGTGAAAAGAAAGTGAAAGTAACCGAAAATGGCCAAGAAATCGAAGAACAAGCAGACAAAATGCCTTATATTGTAATAATAATCGACGAATTGGCTGATATCATGACTGCTTACCCAAGAGAGCTGGAAGCAGCTATCGTAAGATTAGCCCAAATGTCCCGTGCCGTTGGAATTCATCTTATTCTTTCTACTCAAAGACCAGAAGTGAACGTTATTACTGGTTTGATTAAGGCAAACGTTCCAGCTCGTGTAGCATTGAAAGTGTCTTCACAGATAGATTCTAGAACTATTCTTGATGCCGGAGGGGCTGAAAAGCTTTTGGGAGCTGGAGATATGCTTTATTCTTCAGGTGAAGCTCAGCCAGAACGTTTGCAATCAGCCTTTATTTCAGAACCAGAAGTGAAAAAAGTAGTGAAATATTTAGTTGATAATTACAAAGACGAACTTATGGAAGAAATAAACTTAACTTCTGGCTCTATCTCTGCTGATAAAAGTATTTTTGAAAGCACTTTAGACGATAGTGGCGATAATGACGACGAAATGTACGAAGAAGCTAGAGCTTGCATAATAGAAGCAGGCAAAGCCTCTACTTCTTATTTGCAAAGAAAATTAAAATTGGGCTACGCTCGCGCAGCTAGATTGATGGATATGTTGGAAGAAAGAGGCGTTATCGGCCCAGCAGATGGAGCAAAACCAAGAGAAGTACTAGAAAAAATTCAACACGACGAAAACGGAAATAATGTGATGTAATGTAAGCTAACCAAGCAAAACTAAACAAAACATAAATTAATTAAAATTATTAAAGCAAAAGCAGAAAAGCAAATGAGACCAGACGCAAAAAAAATAGTAAAAATATCTTCTCTAATAGTTTTATTTCTTTTTATTTTAGTTTATGCTTTTATTCGTTCTTGGGGATTAATATTTGGATTAAAAATCAAAAATGTAAGTATTTCTAACGGTGCAACTTATACGGAAAGTATATTAAACGTAACAGGAAATGCAAAACATGCTGTTTTATTAACCCTTAATGATCGAGAAATATCTATCAATCAAAAAGGAGATTTTAATGAGACAATTTCCCTTCTCCCAGGTTATAATACTATCAGTTTGAAAGCCAAAGATAAGTTTGGTAATAGTGATGAAAAAGATTATCAATTAATTTATAAATTAGAAAATAACATTATTAATAACAATGTAGAAAATACGGTTTCAGCTGAACCTGCAAACCAGTAGTTTCAAAAAAATTATGGCAAAAAAAGTTAAAGAAAAAGTGACAAAAACAAAAAGCAGCGAAGAAAAAGCAGAAAACAAAGGAAGTTCAGCTGAGCTTCAAAACACAATCAAGTCTATCCAAACAAAATTTGGTGAAGGAGCAATCATGATGCTGGGTGACAAACCAAAAGTTGGCGTGAGTGCTATTTCTACCGGTTCTATCGGATTGGATATGGCGTTGGGTGTGGGCGGAGTACCAAGAGGCAGAATAATAGAAATATTTGGGCCAGAAGCTTCTGGAAAAACAACTCTTGCATTACACATCGTAGCAGAGGCGCAAAAAGCTGGTGGTGTCTGCGCATATATCGATGCTGAACATGCAATGGATCCGATTTACGCTAAAAACTTGGGAGTTAAAACAGACGAACTTTTGATTTCTCAACCTGACACTGGTGAAGAAGGATTAGAAATCTGTGAATCTTTGGTTCGTTCTGGAAAAATCGATGTAGTAGTCGTAGACTCAGTCGCAGCACTTACTCCAAAAGATGAAATCGAAGGAGATATGGGACAGGCTCACATTGGAAGACAAGCAAGACTTATGTCTCACGCTTTGAGAAAACTTACAGCAATCGTGGCAAAATCAAAAACTGTAGTTATTTTTATTAACCAAATCAGAATGCAAATCGGCGTAATGTTTGGTAATCCAGAAACAACTCCAGGAGGAAAAGCTTTGAAATTCTACACTTCTGTCAGATTTGATATCAGAAGAATTGCACAGATTAAGAAAGGAGATCAAGTAGTTGGCGGTAGAACCAGAGTAAAAATAGTAAAAAACAAAGTCGCAGCACCATTCAAACAAACAGAATTTGATATTATCTACGGCGAAGGAATTTCTCACGAAGGAGAACTAATGGCTCTCGGAGAAAAAATCGGAATCATAGAAAAATCTGGAGCTTCTTATTCATATAAATCAGAAAAAGAAGGCAAAATGCCAATGGGCCGTGGTTATGATGCGACAAGAACTTATCTAAAAGAAAATCCAAAAATAGCTAAAGAAATCGAGAAAGAAATCAAAAATAGATTCAACGAAATCCAAGTTGCTAGTGCTAGCGAATAGCCAAAAATAACCTATAAATAACTAACCGGGTTGATTTTAATCCTATTTCTGTTAGTATTTTGATATTAAAACTTAATCAAAAAAAATTAAATTATGCTCGCTTATAACGAAATTAGAGAGAAAAAAATAATAATCTATGATGATGAACCTTGCGAAGTTGTAGATTCTCACGTTGCTAGAACACAACAGAGAAAGCCACAAAATCAGGTTAAATTAAAAAGTTTAATCTCCGGCAAGACTATTGCAGCAACTTTCCACGTTTCTGACACAGCCGACGAAGCTGATATAGAAAAAAGAGATGTGATGTTCTTGTACCAGAACAAAGGTGAATTTTGGTTCTGTGATCCAAAAGATAAAGCCAACAGATTCAAAATTGATGCTTCGATTATAGATTCTATTACTGCAAAGTTCTTAAAACCAAATGAAAACGCTTCAGCTCTAGTTTGGACAAATGAAGACGAAGAAGAAAAAATAATTGGTGTAAAACTTCCAATCAAAATGGAATTCAAAGTGAAAGAAGCTCCTCCAGCAGTCCGAGGCGATACTTCTAAAGGCGGAAACAAAATAATTACTTTAGAAAACGGCGCAACAATCACAGCTCCAATGTTTATCTCAGAAGGTGAAATAATCAGAGTAAACACAGAAACCGGTGAATACGTAGAAAGAGTAAATAATTAAATTAATCTTAAACTAAAAAATCCGCAGATTTATCTGCGGATTTTTTAGTTTCTTTATCTAGCTACGAAAGGTAACAAACCTAGAAAACGAGCTCTTTTGATTGCTAGAGCTAATTTTCTTTGATTTTTAGAATTAACTCCTGTTCTCTTGTGCTTCATTATCTTTCCGTTAGGGTTCAAAAACTTTTTCAAGATTTCTACATCCTTGTAGTCTATGTGTTTTATATTATTTGATGAAAAATAATCTTGCTTCATAATTTTAATTAACTTTTATTTTGAATTTAGTTTAATTAGACTTTAGATTAGACTAAAATGGAATATCTTCTGGATTTATATCTTCTTCTGGATATTCTATTGTGTCTACTTCTTCTGCGCTCGACTGTGCTGAAGATTGGCTTGCACTAGCTGTTTGATTAAAACCACTTGCGCCACCCTTTGGACCAAACTGTACTCTATCTGCAATAATTTCAGTTCTATATTTCTTTTCACCTGTGCTCTTGTCATCCCAACTTCTTGTCTGCATTCTTCCCTCAACTAACATTGAGTTCCCTTTTTTCATATACTGAGCAACAGTTTCTGCTTGGCGACCAAAAACTACAACATTGTGATAATCAGCAGATTCCTGTCTTGTGCCGTTTTTGTCTTTCCAAACTCTATTTGTTGCTAATGAAAAAGAACAAACTTTGATACCAGATGGCAAAGAGCGAAGTTCTGGATCACGAGTTAGATTTCCTATAATAATTGCTTTGTTTAGATACATATATTTGATTTATTTTTATTTTAAATTCTCACCACTGGGTGAGACGCTAATAATTTTTACTCAGCAACCATAGCGTCGATTTCTTTATCGACTTCTTCTTTATTTATTTCTGTTGGAACTTCTTCTGAACCGTCTTCTTTTTTAACAGTTACAGGAGCTTTTCTCTTCAAACCTTCTCTACTTGCAAACTTTTTGCTTGCAATAGTGTTTTCTTTCACAGTTTTTATAATCAAGAATCTGATTATTTTTGGATCGAAATCGAGTTTCTTTTTTAAATCTGTGATTTTATCCGCATCCATAAAGAATTTTGTCCAGCCAAAATAAGCTGTATCAAATTTATTCTTTACGTTTTGAATAGTCTTACTCATTGTGTAAGCAAGATTAGTCATTTTTGGCATTTCATCTGAAATTACTTCTCCGCCCAAAGAAGCAACTAGCTCCTTCATGTCTCCATAGACAGTTGGAACTTCCTCTTCAGACAAAGTAGGAACTAAAAGAAAGCCTACTTCGTAAACCTTAGAGTCTTTAATATTTTCTTCCATTATTTGCTATTAAATTTAACTTTTTCTTATAAAATCTCATTATGGACCTTTGTGAACTGGATTCAGTGCCAGTTCAAATGAGACATAATCAGATTAACAAGAATTCTGCAAAAAGTAAAGTTTAAGCAAATTAGTTATTTTAAACCCCAAAAAGCCTTTTCGCGTTCTCCACAATAGCTTTAGCCACTATTTCTTCCTCAAGATTTTTAATTTCAGCGATTTTTTTCACTATTTCTTTCACATAAACCGGTTCGTTGCGTTCTCCCCTGTGCGGCACCGGCGCAAGATACGGGCTGTCAGTATCGGTTAGAATTTTATCAAGTGGCGTAGATTTTATGATTTCTTCATAATCTGGAAATCCAGCTTTCTTTTTGTAAGTAATATTCCCGGCAAAAGAAATATAAATTCCTAAATCTACAAATCTTTTCATATCTTCAAGATTTCCACCGAAACAATGCGAAACGCCCTTAATATTTTTATAATTTTTCAAAATTTCAGCTATATCTGCATAAGCATTGTGACTTGTGTCGGTTGGATTGTTGCGAATGTGCAACATTAATGGCTTATCAACTTCCAGAGCAAGCTCTATGTGATCTATAAAAACTTTTTTCTGTTTCTCGATAGATTCTTCGCTCATGTGATAATAATCCAAACCGCATTCACCAATCGCAATTGTTTTTTTATCTTTTGCCAATTCTAAATATTTTTCTTTATCAAAAATTTCTCCGTGACTTTCAAAAGCAGGACCGGAAATTTCTTCCTCATCGTGAAAACCTTCTTCAAGATGAATCGGGTGCAAACCAATACAAGCGTAAACACCAGTTTCATATTTGTTTGCAATTTCAACTGCTCTTTTCGAAGTACTGTACTGACTACCAACATTTGTTAAAAAAATATCATTATCAAGCGCACGCTGAATAACAACGTCTGCATAATCTTTGAATGATTTGAAATTTATGTGCGCGTGTATGTCGAAGTATTTGGGCATAAGATTACTTATTTTTATTTACCATCTTTTCTAGCAACTTAATATCTTCCTGATCTTTTTCTCGATTTAAAGCTTTCTTGAATTTTAAAAGTTCTTCTGGGCTCATAAAAGGTGTGCCTTTTATAACAACAGCAGAATTAATCGCTTGTTCAGAAGTTGTTTCATATTTTTCCCAATTTAATCTTGGAATAATAGTAAAAATATCTTTCTGTAAAAAGATCTGATCGTGAAGTTCTTCTTGTTTCCATGTTTGATCTTTTTTCAACTCTTCATACAAATCTTTTGAAACAGCAATATCAATGTCACTAGCTGGTCTTATTCCTAAAGCATCGAGCAAACCACTACCAACAATCACATACTTACCAAAAGGTAAATTTAGCTCTTTGGTTTTTTCAAAAATATTAAATTTTTTATTTTCAAATTTTTCCATAAATTTATTTAATTAAATTCAATTCATTAGTAATCTTTAACAATACTCCATTCATATTAGAATTTATTTCTGCGTTTGTAAAACGCAGAACTTTTATATCTAAACCCTCAAAATAATTACTTCTGATTTTATCATATTCTACATTTTCTTTTACAAAATGCTGTGATCCATCTATCTCTACCACTAACTTTTTCTCAGGACAATAAAAATCTGTAATGTACCCACCGATACTATGCTGGCGACGAAATTTACAACCAAGTTTAGATTGTTTTATTTTATTCCAAAGTAAAATTTCTTGAGGGGTACTATTGTTTCTCAATTCTTTTCTTCTGTAAAATAATTTTTTTATATTATGAACAGTTTTCATTTGTATTTTAGCTCCCCTCCTTGATAAGGAGGGGGTTGGGGGGTGGTAATTCATAAATCACCACCTCGCCCTTCGGGCACTCCTCCTCCACAAGGAGGAGAGAAATTAATTTTATTTCCTCAAAAACAAAGGCGTCTCTGGTTTTTTATTTGATTTAATTAATTCTTGAATTTTTTTGGAAGTTTCGGGAAGAAGCACTTCTGTCAGCAAAGCTATTTCGTAAAGTTTCAAAATATTTTCTTTTATTAATTCTTTTCCTTTTTCTTCATCTATTTTTATAACTTTAAACGGCTCAGTTTCTTGAATTCTTTTATCTAATTCTCCAATCTTATTCCAAACGAATTCTGCCGCTTTTTGAATTTCAAATTTTTCTAAATGTTCAAAAAATTCTTGAGATATTTTTATATCTTCAAAATTAATTTTTTCTGTCAGATATTTCTCAGACAAAGTTAAAATTCTCGAAGTTAAATTTCCCAAACCATTCGCTAATCCAGAGTTATAAGCTTCTTTGAATCTCTCTACTGTGAACGGGCTATCTTCAAAACTTCCAACTTCACGCAATAAGAAATATCTCAAAGCATCTGTGCCATATTCTTTCACAATTTCTGTTGGATCAACTACATTGCCCAAAGTCTTGGACATTTTCACGCCACCTTCGGCTGTGATAAAGCCGTTTATGACTATCTGCTTTGAATTCGGCACACCGGCAGCCATGAGCATCGCTTGCCACATTGCAGATTGAAAACGTAAATTATCTTTTCCACAATACTGAACTGTCATGCCATTTTTCCAATATTTTTCAAAATCTCCAGATTCATCTGGCCAGCCAAGCGTAGAAATATAATTCACTAACGCATCGAACCAAACATACATGACATGCTTCTCATCTCCCGGCACTGGAATTCCCCACGGCATTTTTTCTTTCAGTCTTGATATAGAAAAATCTTGCAAGCCACGATCAACGAAAGCTTTGATTTCATTAAATCTAAAATCTGGAATTACAAAACTAGGATTATTTTTATAAAAATCAGAAAGTTTTTTTGTAAATTCAGAATATTTGAAAAAATAATTTTCTTCATCTATTATTTCTAACTTTCTGCCTGGATGATCTACGCACTCTCCTTCTTCATTTAATTCATGATCTTGTTTTTCACATTCACAACCAACGCAATATTTCGTCTGGTAATTTTTTTTGTAAATAAAACCATTCTGATCGCATCTTTTCCAAAATTCCTGCGCTGCTTCAATGTGCTTCTGATCAGTAGTTCTAGAAAAGTGTAAAATACTTTCATCCATGCCAAAAATTTTTACGGCTTCTTTAAATTTCTCAAAACTTTGATCAACAAATTCCTGTGGCGTTAAGTTTAAACTTTTTGCTTTCTCAAAAATTTTCATTCCGTGCTCATCTGTGCCAGTATTAAAATAAACATCAAAACCCAAAAGCTTTTTGTAACGCGCAATTACATCTGCACGAATAAATTCGAGCGCATGCCCCATGTGAAGTTCTGCATTCACATACGGCAGAGTTGTAGTAATGTAAAAATTTTTATTATTGTTCATTTTTTTCTTTTAGTGAAATTTTATGTTTTTCGATATCGTTTAATATTTCCATAAATAACATGGCTCCAGGAATTGCTAAGATCAAACCCCAAAAACCACCTAATTTGAATCCAACCAAGACGGACAAGATTATAATCAGCGGAGAAAGGTCGGTCACGCGCTTTATAATCAGCGGAGCAAAGAGATAAACATCAAACTGGTGAATTATCATATATGCTCCTGTAACCATCAATGCACTCGAAATTCCGCCTGAAAGGTATGAAAATGCCACTGCTGGAATAAGCGCAACAATGATTCCATAAGGAATCAATTCCATAATTCCCGCAATGATAGAAAGCATAAGCGCGTATTGAATATTTAGCAAAGAAAGCACGAGAAAAGTTAACACAGCAACCAACACACCGAGCAACATTTGACCTTTCATCCAAAGCGCAATTTTTCGGCTAACTCTGTTCCAAAGATCAACAACATATTCTTCTTGTTTTGCGGGTAAAATTATTCTCAAGAAGTTTTCTATGCCGTTTTCTTGAATAGAAAGATAAAAAGAAATAATTATAATTAAGAAAAAGTTGAAGATACTACCGAATGCTACTGACAAAGTTGTAAAAAATCCACCGGAAAGATTTGTGATAAAAGCTTTTGAAACATCCATCAAAGATGCCACCGAAGCTCCATTTGTTAGACTACCAACAATATCTTTCGCGCCAGAAAATGCTTCGCTTTGGAAATAATTTAAGAAATCGACACCCGGAGCATATTGAGCAAGGAAAGAAGCAAAATTATATATTTCTGTAATCATCAACGGAGCAAACAAATAAAATATTCCAGCCAAAACTGATATGCCAAAAACGTAAACAATCAGAACAGCCCAAATTCTACCAATTTTTATCTTTTTGAATCTACGAACAGCTCCCTCAACAAAAGATGCGATAACAATAGCAGTAAGCAGTACGAGCACTAAATCTCGCAAAAACCAAACCAAAAACAGTGCTAACGCAATCAAAAAGACGCGAAAAATTGTCCCTGACGAAATTGAAATTCTAGATACGTTTTTGTTTCCTAACATATACGTATAATATCACAAAAAAAATAAATAAAAAAAGCTTAGCCGATAAAATAACGGCTAAGCTAATTTCCAAATGACTTCGCTAAATAAGCGTCATTTGATTTTCAAAAAAATCTTTCCGGGCGCCCGGAATGCACATAAGGCCATCAAACCCATCAAAAAGAAAAAATAGTTCCTGAGAATTGGTGCTCTCAAAACAACCAGCTCCAACAACTAAGCCGAGAACTTTTATGCCATCGTTGTTGTAAATAACGAAAGTTTTTGGTCGGAGCCAAAATTCAGCCAAATCATAATCTGAAGTGACTCTGACGATTTTTTGACCGCTCCTAAAGCGTCCGTCTGTAGTCTTAACTTCATTTAATTTTTTGCGCAGCTTTGTTTTAAATTCATTCCAAAATGAATTTGCCTGTCTACTATTATTTGATTCCATAAGAAATATTTTGGTTTTTGATTTTGATTAAACAATTTAAATAACAATTTATAATCAAAAATTAACACTAAATCTTATATTAGTCAAATTGTCCTAAAAAACATTATCTAGAATTTTAGAATTTCTAAAAATCTTTCTTCTGATTTAAATGGCCCGATAAGCGCTAAATTTAGTTTTTCATTCTTAAATATTTCTTTTGCAAGATTCTGGATCTGGTCCGGTGTAACTTTTCTGATTTCTTTTGCTTTCTGTTCAGAAGATTCTATCTTTTTTCTTAGTAATTCCTGCCCGCCGTAAAAATTAGCAATATCATCACTAGACTCAAGACTCAATTTCATATTACCAATCAAACATTCTTTTACTTTTTCCAATTCTTCTTTTGAAACTTTTTCAGTTACTAATTTTTTACATTCTTCCAACACAGCTTTCAAAACTTCGTCCAATCTCTTATTGTCTACGCCGGCAGAAATTTGAAAAAATCCATGATCAGTATAAGCGTCACCATAAGCACGCACGTAATAACAAACTCCCATTTCTTCACGCAATTTTTGAAATAATCTTGCGCTCATTCCCCCACCCAAAACTCCTGCGAGCACAGAAAGCACAACATTCTTTTTGTTAAATAAATCAAAAGTGCGTGTAGCCAAAACAAAATGAGTCTGATCCGTTTCTTTAAATTTTAACAAAACTTTTGGTTTCTCCTGCTTTTCTGACACTTTCACTTTCTGTGATTTTTTCTGTTTTTTAATATGCCCAAAAATTTTCTTAGCTTCAGCCATAACTTGCTTTTCAGTAATTTTTCCAGCCACAACAAGTGTAGTAGCACTTGGCACGTAATGTTCACCGTGATATTTTACAAAATCATCACGCTTCATATTTAAAATATTTTTCTTTTCTCCAGCAATATTCCAACCAGCCGGCTGATCGCCATACAAAAGCCCCATGATCATATCTTGCACATGTCTTGGTGGTAAATCTTCATACATATTTATTTCTTCTATGATCACGCCTTTTTCTTTCTGCATTTCAACTTCCGGAAAAGTAGAGTTTAAATAAATATCAGAAACTACATCAAAAATCTTCTTAAAATGTTTTGAATCAGATTTCGCATAATAACCTGTATATTCCTGTGCCGTGAAAGCATTGTACTGTGAACCAATAGCATCTAACTCTTTTACAATATCAATAGCCTTTGGTCTTTTCGTTGTTCCCTTGAAACACATATGCTCCAAAAAATGCGAAATACCGTTTATCTTTTTTGTTTCATATTTTGATCCTGCTTCTACCAATACCAAAACAGTAACAGTCGGATTGTCTTTCATCGGGACAGTTATTACTTTCAAACCATTATTTAAAACTTTTTTTGTGAATTTCATTTAAATTCTATCTTTAATATAATTTTTTAAATCTTCTACTTTCACTCTCTCCTGATTTCCAGTATCTCGATCACGCACAGTTACTGTATTGTTTTCTAAAGTATCAAAATCAACAACAATACACCACGGCGTACCAATCTCATCCTGTCTTCTATATCTTTTTCCAATGTTACCATTGTCATCCCAAATAATTCTTCCAAATTCTGCTTTCAGCGGCGCAAAAACTTTCGTATTAGCATATTCTACTAATTCTGGCTTGTTCTTGAGTAACGGTGAAACAGCACAAATCACCGGCGCAACATTCGGTTTTAACTTCAAATAAGCTCTAATTTCTCCATCTTTCTCATCTTCTGTATAAGCAGAAAGCAAAACTGCAAGCAACGCTCTGTCTAAACCAAAAGATGGCTCGATAACATGCGGCACTATTTTTTCTTTATTTTCTTCGTCAACATATTCAAGATTATGATTTGTCAAATCAAAATTTGTTCTGTAAGCCAAACCGAAAAGTTCTTTTTGACCAAACGGATATTCAAATTCAAAATCTGTTGTTCTTTTTGAATAATGCGCTAGGTCTTCTTTTGCAATATCAATATCGTGAACTTTTTTCATATCAATTCCAATTTCTTCAATCCATTCAGACATTTCATCTTTCCAATATTCAAAATATTTTTCCCAATCTGCTTCACGCACAAAATATTCTATTTCCATTTGTTCAAACTCTCTCTGTCTGAACAGAAAATCTCTTGGCGTGATTTCATTTCTAAAAGCTTTACCAATCTGCGCAATACCAAAAGGAAGTTTTGGATGAAACGCATCTACTGTATTTTTAAAATTAACGAAAATTCCTTGCGCTGTTTCTGGACGAAGATATGAAGTAGCCGCAGAATCATCCGATGCGCCAACTTTTGTTTGGAACATCATGTTGAACTGCTTCGCTTCACTTAGTTTACCCTTATCACATTCTGCACATTTTTCTTTATCTTCTATTTGATCAGCTCGAAATCTTTTTTTACATTTATCACATTCAACCATCGGATCAGCAAAATTTTCAACATGTCCTGCTTTCTGCCAGACTTCTTGTCGCATCAAAATAGCAGCATCTAGTCCGTACATATCACGTCTTGAATCAACAAATTTTTTCCACCAAGAACTTTTTATATTATTTTTTAGAGCCACTCCAAAATGTCCCCAATCCCATGTTCCAGCCAAACCGCCGTATATTTCAGATCCAGGAAAAATAAAACCACGTCTTTTACATAAAGACACTATTTTTTCCATTAATAAGTCATTTTTTTCTGCTTTATTTGCCATATTTAATATATTAGCAGAAAAAGAAGAAAAGATTAAATGAGCTATTCTGTAACCACTTCTCCGCCCGCTGGGAACGAAGCATCATTTGAAAGTCTTGTGTTCAATGCACCTTTTGTAAGTTTCAAATCAATATTTGCAAAATCGTCATGGCCCGTCAAAGTTAAATCATTTACTAAAGCCGGAGTACTACCTACTTGTGAAAGTGAAGGTTTAAACGCGATTTGGAATGAAACCTCACGTGCTTCTTGAGAGATACCTGAGCCACTTGGCACTGTGCCGACATTCCAAACTAATTCCCTAGTTGCGCTGTTGTAAGTGAGATCTTCAGACGGCGGAGAAATATTTTCAATAAATCTTACCCAAGATGGTAATGAAGATTTTATTTTCACATTTGAAACGCTGTTAGACGTATTTGAAATTGCCCAATTGACTGTATAAGTAGTTTCTTGATCTACTTTTGGTGGAATTGAACCTGTATTTTTGAATGCTCCAGAATAATATAAAACTTTTGCAGCCAATCCAACATCTGAAACTATTTTGATAGTTTTAGATTCTGAGTTTACTAACTGCTGACTAGCATTTCCTTCCAACGGTTGCTTGCCACTAATAGAAACATCTACGTTCACAACTGGATTTGAAATCATTCCACCGACAGAAGAAAATAGTGGCAGAGTTTCAAGGGAAAATGAAACAGTACCAGAATCTCCCGAATTTATTTCTGAAAAAGCATACTGAGTATTTTTATTCCAATAAATAGTATCTGAAGATGACTCATAAAAACCAGATTCTGCATTTATGCTTTTTCTGTTTACCACATTTCCGGAAATTTTTGCTGTGATTTCTAAATCATTAATTTTTGTATTTAAATTATTTACCCAATGAATTTGTCCATGAATTTCATTTTTTGAATCAACAGCATATTCTCTTTGGTAAACATTGTTAACAAATAATTTTGCTTCAATAAATGGTTGCTTAATCAAAACTGAATGGCTCAAAGAATTAAATGTAACACCGATCGTAGACTTATCTGATTCGTTTTGAGAACCTGTATAAACATGGAAGATTTTTTCTTCGCCATTAAATACGTCTACCATTTTGCCGACTACAGTAATTTCATTCTCTACACCAGGTTTCAAGTCTCCCAAACTCCAAACATTTTTACCGAAAGTCGGAGCAGGAGTTGCTGAAGTAAATTCAAAACCAATCGGATAATCTATTTTCATCAAAATATTTGAAGCCGGCTGATTTGAGTTCAAAGTCGTTTTGATTTTCAAAGCCACGTCTTGATTTGGGCTTGCCTCTGTCGGAGCTTCAATAGAAAGATTAATCGGCGCTGAACTTACAGTAACTTCGTAAATTTTTTCTTTCACAAAAATAGAATTGGAACCTTCGATTCTGTATTCAAGAGAAATTTTTATTGGACGAATACTTCCTTGCTCACCATACACTACTGCTTTTACTCCTTCACTTCTGATACTACCAGCAGCAATCGTGCCGAGAGACTGACGAATTTTTTCTGTATCTCTTGTTAAATCACCAGAAGAATTTTTTGGATATTCAACCAATAAATCTGCCAACAAAAGCGCTGTGTTATTTTTGTTTGTAATTTCAATTTGCAAAGGCAGCTCTTCTCCTCCAGCCGCAAAAGCATTTCCAAGTACAGCAATTTCTATATTATTGTTAGAAACAAGATTCCCTTTTATAAAAAGCATGTACCCAGCGTAAAGAAGCGCTAGCACAAAAAAACAGATAGCGAAAATAAAAAATTTTTTAAAAAATGAGCTCTTGTTCAAAATTTTTTCTACTACAATATTTTTCTTAGAAACCGGTTCTTCCCAAGTTTCTGGAACATCTTTTTTCAAATCACTACCCAAGCGATTAAAGTGCTCCATCTGCGGTTTGTAAGTTCTACTAAATAATTTATCTTTGAGTTTTTCTACTCCACTTATTTTATCTCGATCATCTAAAGCCATTCACTAATTATACCCTTTTTATGATTTCTTTTACAAATGACTTTCTCTTAGCGCTCTGTTTATTTCAGACAAAATTTTGGTTCTGTTTTTAGACACTTTAAATACAAGTTCTTGCTCAAACGGCGATTTTATAATCTCATCTGTAATCTTACCGCCACCAATGTATCCAAGATTATTTAAAATTCTCAAAACGATCACTGCTTCTATGTTTCTTAAAACTTCATTATTATTTGTTTCACATTTTTCCAAAATAAATAAACCGTTTAACAAATCGTCAAACAGGATTTCATTAGCTTCTTCCCCAGCGAGCAACCGTATTAACAACCGTGAAATATTAGCAAAAACTTCCAGCGTTTCACGCTTTTTAGAAACATTTTCTAACTCATTAGTCTTAGAAGCGCTAGTAATTCTCCAGAAGTCTTTTCCTTTTACAAAATCTATTTTCACATAACTAAAATCTTGCAGAACAAATCTGAGCTTAGATTCCATTTTTCTGACACCCTGCGCGCTCGCAAAAATCATTCCCAAATCTCGCGTGAAAATATAATAATACTTTCCCGTCTCGCCGTAATTTCTACTTCCCAATATTAATCCTTCTGTATGATATATGTAGTGCATATTAAAAACAAAATTATTTTAGCACATTCTTAATCACTTTTTCTAAATCTCTCGGATCGTCGATAATTGCAACTGGTTTTCCTTTTTCTAAATTTTTTCTCGGGTGAATTCCCCATGTTACACCAACAGACTTCACGCCACACTCGTTTGCTTCCAAGATATCACCAAGCGAATCTGTTATAAAAACAACATCATCGAGTTTGAGATCATATTTTTTCAAAAGAGAATTTATTTTAATAACTTTACTTCTTTCAACATCAGCTCCCAAAATATCTGAAAAACATTCACGAACATTTTCTTTTTTTAAAAAATTATCTATTAAAAAACTATCTGTAGAAGAAACAACCGTAAGTAAATATTTTTCCGAAAGAATTTTTATTGTCTCATCAAGAATTTCGCTAACAGTAAGCTCTTTTAATTTTTCTCCATAAATAGCACTCCAATTTTCTGGTATTGTATGTGCACCATCTTCAACTGCCTTACAAAGACCATCGTGCCAATTACCATCACAAAAACTCTGGAATTTTTCAAAAGTTAAATCAGGATTTGATTTTTTGTGTCCATTAAAACAAAACTCTATTGTATTCACAAGCACCCCGTCAAAATCAAAAATCACTAATTTTTTCATAGTCTCATTTTACCACAAAGAAAAACACCACGCTTTTGCGTGGTGTTTTTTAACTTTCTGCTATTTTAAGAAATCTTCAGGGTTATGCAATACTTTCCTAATTTTTCCTCGATTCTGTCTAGCAATCTTAGAAATAGTTGCAATTCCATCTGGGTTTTCTTTTGGTTCTTTTGATTTTTGTTTGTTAAGTGTTTTTAGATTATCTTTTGGAAAACGATTTGTTACTACTCTTTTCGGTACATTTATTTCTTCCGAACCATGAAATCCTTTTCTTCCATCATTCTTTATTTCTACAGGATGTGCGTTCTCTTCTTTTTCTCTTGTTGTGGTAGGAGCAGAATTAAAATATTTCAAAGGCTTCATCCTTCTACTCTTTGCTTTGAATTTTTTTTCTAAATCAGAATGAATTTCTTCTTCCTTCAACTTTCTTTCCGGTTCTTCTATCGCGACTTCTTCCTGCATCATCTTTGGCAAATCTTCACCCACGTGCGCCGCACCGTCATGTCTATAATATTCAAGCTCCCCTGAACTTTCATTTTCTTTTCTTTCTTTTTTAACAAGAACATGCAAAAATTTCTTTCTTGGCTCAACTGATTTTTTCTCTATTTCTTCTTTAGGACGTGGTCCTCTAAATATATTTCCAAACATATAAGTTTATTGTATTACATTAATAATTATTTCTGAATAGCAATTTTAAAGCTCAAATTATCTATCTTTATTTCTTCCCCAGAATTTTGCGCAAAATTTATCTCTCTTGCATTTACAGTCTTTAGCAGCTCATCTTTAAATTTATTCACAAGATTTTGCCCAGCCTGATCCGTCTCTATGTTTAGCACAACAACATCACTTGAAACTAATCCTGCTTTCTTTCGCATGTCCTGAATAGCACGAATTAATTCACGCAAATTTCCTTCTTCTTTCAACTCAACTGATATTTCAGTATTCAACAAAACTTCTGTTTCAATATTTTTATCTTCTACAACTTCTCGCACATTTACTTCATCTTTTATCAATTCAGTATATTCAGAATTCAAATCATAATTTTTTACAGAAAGTTTACTCAACGGCTGTCTAACCGGAATTCCTGCTTTCTGTCTTGCCTGCAAACCAAGCGTCACAGTTTCTCGCACTTTTTGCATTTCTGAAATTATCTTTTTGTCTTTTTTATTAAATAAACTTAATAACTTACTAAACATATTTCCAACTTTTGGCCAACTTGCAAGATGCACAGATTCTTCGTCACTTTCTGTCTTTAACTTCTGCCAAACATCCTCCGCAGCAAACGGCGCAAACGGCGCCATCAGTTTTGCAAGATTTTTTAAAACATAATACAAAGTCTGCTTTGCCTCGGTGTCTCCATCTTTAATTCTTTCTCGTGATCTTCGCAAATACCAAGTAGACAAATCATCAATAAATTCTCTTATCGCACGTACTGGCTCAAGTAATTTATAATTATCTAGATTTTCTGTCATACTGCCAGACAACTGATTTAATCTCGCAACAATCCATTTATCTAGAACATTTTTTGAAGCAACATATTTCTGTTTCTCCAATTCTTTATCTCTGTATAACTCATAGAAAGTCAGCACGTTGTAAAGTAAATTAAATACTTTGTTGTGCAACTCCATAACAGTTTTCTCGTCGAAATTTTTAGACTCACCTGGTTGATTCACTGCATACATCCAAAGTCTCAAAGTATCAACGCCGTATTTATCCATCATTTCCCATGGATCAACAATGTTACCCAAACTCTTAGACATTTTCTTTCCTTTTGCATCTAGCAAATGCCCCAAACAAATTACATTTTTGTAAGCCTTGCCTCTTCCCATCAAAGTTCCAACTGCGTGCAAAGTATAAAACCAGCCACGAGTTTGATCTATCGCTTCTGAAATAAAATCTGCTGGATATTTTAAATTTTTATTTTCAAACGGATAATGATCTTGCGAAAATGGCATCGTTCCAGAATCCAACCAAACATCCATAACTTCTTTTGTTCTCACCAATTTTCCGCCACAAGCTTGCCCGCCTTCGGCGTGGTCACAAACAAGTTCTACTTCATCAATATACGGCCTATGCAAATCTAATTCATAATTTTCATTGTGAGGTAGTGGCACAAAATCTAATTCTCTAATTTCTGCATTTTTTAAATAAGCAAAATTCTTTTCCAGCTCAACAATTTTTGACTTCTCGTATCCGCCTGAAAGTAAGAACAGGTCCATAATTGGATCACCATGAGACACAATCAAAATATTCTTATCTGAATATTTTGACTCAATGTCATATATAAAATTTCCCATTCGAACAAAAAGATCTCTTGGGGATTCTCCATTTGGAAACTTTGCTTCAAGATAATCAGCATGTGATCTAATAAAGTTATGAAAATCTTCTGTTGTTTTTCCTTCATAGTCCCCTGTGTTAAATTCAAGCAAGCGATCGTCAAAAGATATTTTATTTTTATCAAAGCCAACTACTTCACAAATGATTTCCGCTGTCCGCTTTGTTCTAGGAAGAGACGAACTAAAAACAAAATCGATTTTTTTGTCTTTAATTTTTTCTGCGCTTTCCCTCACCTGATTTTCGCCGATATCTGTAAGTTTATTTTCCGGATCAAATTTATAGTTAGAAATACCTTTTATGTTGCTCAATGCTTGACCGTGCCTTGCTACAAAATACCTATTTCCAGATTTTTTTGCTTTCTTTTTCAAATCTTCAATACTACCGATAACTTCTATTTTATTGCATTTATCACAATGCCAAACTGGAAGCGGCGAACCCCAATATCTTTCGCGAGAAATTGCCCAATCTTTTATTTCGCGTAGCCATTCTCCAAACCTTCCTTCTCGAATATGTTCTGGTTCCCAATTTATGCTTTTGTTCTCTTCTATCATTTTGTTTTTAATTTTTGGATCAGACATTCTGATATACCAAGAATCTCGCGCGTAATAAATAAGCGCTGTTTTACATCTCCAACAATGCGGATAGCTGTGCTCGTACTTTTCTTTTTTAAATAATAAATTTCTGTGCGCTAAATCTTTTATCACATCGACAGCAACTTCCTCATCTCGCACAAATCTACCTTCGAGAAATCCCGTGCCAGGCAAAAACTTTCCGTCTAATCCAACAAGATGATGTTTTGGCAAACCAATTTCTGTTCCCAACATAAAGTCATCTTGTCCGTACATCACAGCTGTGTGCACAACTCCAGTTCCGTCTTCTGTCGTTACGAAATTTGCAGAATAAACTTTAAACGCTTTTTCTAAATTCTTATCTTTGCCTTCTATTTGCTCTTTCAAAAATGGATAAAGCGGCTCGTATTCCAAACCAATCAAATCTTTGCCTTTCATTTCTTCTAAAATTTCATACTCACCTTCTATCACAGCCAATCTTGTTTTCGCTAAAATCAAAATACTATCTTCTTTTTTTATTTTTACGTAATCAATATTTTCTCCCACTGCAAGCGCTACGTTGCCCGGCAAAGTCCATGGCGTTGTTGTCCACGCAAGAATAAAAGTGTTTTCTTGATCTTTAACTTTGAATTTCACATATACAGAAAGATCTTTCACATCTTCATATCCCTGTGCAAGTTCGTGAGAAGAAAGCGCTGTTCCACAACGTGGACACCACGGCACAACTTTGTAATCTTTGAACAACAAATTCTGATTGCTGGTTTCTTTTATAACATTCCAAACTGATTCTATGTAATTATTGTGGTAAGTAACATAAGGATTTTCTTGATCAACCCAAAAGCCGATTCTTTCTGTAAATTTATTCCAATATTCTAAATATTTCCAAACAGATTTTTTACATTCTGTGTTAAATTTCGCAATGCCGTATTCTTCTATATCTTTCTTAGAAGTTAAACCCAACTGTTTCTCTACTTGTAGCTCAACTGGCAAACCATGCGTATCCCAACCTCCTTTTCTGCGAACGTGATATCCTCGCATTGTTTTGTATCTTGGAATAGCATCCTTGAAAGCACGCGCTTCCAAATGGTGAATTCCAGGCTTTCCGTTTGCCGTCGGAGGACCTTCGAAAAATACAAATTCTCCCTTTGGGGATTTTTTGTTTAAACTTTTTTCAAAAATTTTATTTTCTTTCCAAAATTGTAAAACAGCTTCTTCTCGCAATGCTGATTGTGATTTTTTATTTTGTTCTGACATGATTTTGTTAATTTATTCAAAACAAAATTTTGAATGGTCTGGTTGAGCCAAAGGCGACCCGAGGACCTGAAAAATTTTATTTTGAAATTTGTTATTTAAATTAATTTATAAAAACCCCGATACTAAAATTTTAATTTTTAATACTATTTTTTATAATCAAAAATTTAGTACGGGGTAAATAAAAACTCGTCCACGTATAATAATTTTTCAATTACTATACAAGGACGAGTTTCTCGTGGTACCACCTTGCTTGCCCGAAAATTACAAATGTTTTAGGGCTTCTTCATTACAGCTTTTTCGGGCTTACCCGTTGGGTTCTACTTGCAAATGCTTTCTTCCCAATACTCCGAGGTGATTACCTCTTCAACGTATATATCAAGAATACTCACAAAACATTAAAATTGCAAGAAAAAAAAATACTAATTTTACTCCCTAAATTTCTTATCAAAAGAAACTATTTAACACAACTAAAAATAAACAAAATTAGCCCCAACTTTTGCTGAGGCTAATTTTGAATTAAAAAATTAAAACTCAAACAAAAAACTATCGAACACAATGAATATATCCATTAGTACCAGATTTACCACCAAGAAAGACACCACCATTATACATAGCAACATTGTAAGCATTACCAGCACCACCTGGGAGAGCACTATCTGACCAATACTCAGAAGGCTGAAACTCCTCTGGCGTACCACCAATAATATTATTTTCTTGATAATGATTAAATAATTCCTTTACTGTGGGTAATCTCCATGTTCCTGGAATTTGACCCTCGGCAGTAGAACCAGCACAAGCAGCTTTAGCTGCATACCATGTCGTGTAAATATCTATTGGCGTTCTAATCCCTCCAACACAAGCACTTCCTGTCCAAGTACAACTGTTTGCCCCACAAATAGTTTCTAAATCAACTGGTTGAGTTAAATCAGCTGCTAAATATTCACATTGATAAGTAGTTTCATCAGCAGAAGCGAAAGTAGGTGCTACTGGAGCTCCTGTTGCCGTCCCCGGCACCCCAAAAATAGTAGTTCCTGTAAGTATTTTACTTCCATCAATAGCAGATATTTTATTAGTTAATAAATCATAAATACTTTCAATAGAATTCATAGATGAAGCGATTGTTCCTGGAGTAGTAAAGTTAGTAGATGGAATATTATCTCCAGTGTTTACTAATTCATACAAATCAGAAAGTGATTTCATTGTTTTAGCTGGTGCTCCTGGTGGAGTAAGACTTCCTGCATAAGTTACAGTCACTCCCACTAACACAGCTATCACTAGATACGGAACGATTTTTAATATTTTTTTCATATAATTTTTAATGTTAATTTAATAATATTTTAATAATTTACTTTCCACACGAATTATTAATAGCAGCTTTGGTGTACTGACCTACAATACCGTCTATTACTAGAAGTGGTGTTGGTTTTAGATAGGTATTCAAGGCTGTTTGTAATCTTTGCACTCCTTGTTTCGTTAAAGGACCAAAGATACCATCTACTGGACCAGCTGCTTGGTTGTAGGAAGAAGCTAGGATTCTGTTGATGTGTGCCTGAAGTATTTTTACTTGAGTGACTGTTCCTTTGTTGTAAGTACTATATATACCGTTACGGGTTCCTACTTTAAGATTATCTGTTAATGTTTGTTCGCTGGAACAAGGACCGCTGTTTAGAATGTTTGAGGTTGTGGGAGAGGTTGGTACTTCTGTAGTTACAGAAGGTTTGTATCCTAATGCATATGATCCAGAAGAAGTGTGATGAGTTCTAGTACTTGCTGGTCTCCAGTCTGTTATGACTTTGTTATCTGTGGTTCCAAAAGTTATCCAACCGATGTTTTCACCATAAGCTCCTCCGGTGAAGATACCATCTGTTCCAATAGTAACTGGTGAGAAGTCTATCCAACCAATGTTTTCGCCCCAAGCATAACCGGAAAGATTTCCTTCTTTATCATTAGTGATAGTAGAAAGATCTATCCAACCAATGTTTTCGCCATATACTGAATTACTTAAAGTGGTATCAGTGACAGTGATTTTAGAAAAGTCTACCCAACCTATGTTTTCACCCCAAGCGTAACCAGTTACAGTTCCATTGGTAGTAGAAGCGAGAGTAGGAGTAGAGATTATTAGAAACGAAAACAGAAATATTGTTAGTAATATTAATTTATTTTTCATATTTACATATTAATTTTTATTTTATTTGTAATATGTTTATTATAACACTTAAGTTATCCCCCCCCCCCAAGAATTTTGAGGGGTAGGGTGGGGATAACTTTTTATAAAATTTTATGCTTTTTTTACATTCTTTCCGGAATTTTTATTCCAAGAAGCCACAGACCGTTTTGCATAGTCTGATAAAATGCTTTTACTAGATCAAGTTGAAAATCTGCAAATTTATTTTCTGTATCTAAAATATGATTATTGCCATAGAAAGAATTAAAAGCACTTGCAAGTTCTGTTAAGTAAGTAGTAATCAGATGCGGTGCGAATTCTTGATGTGCTCTTTCTACTACTTCTGGGAACTGATAAATAATCTTTTCTAAATGTGTAATTTCTTCTGGAATTTCTTTTTCTTTTTCTAAGGTTTCATTTTTAAAATCTTTCGCTTTTTCTAAAATAGAACTTGCACGAACTGCTGTGTATTGCAAATATGGACCAGAGTCACCTTCGAAAGAAATAGACTTTTCAAAATCATAAATAATATCTGAACCTAAGGACGGACGCAAAATAGAATATTTCAAAGCAGCGACACCGACAGATTTTGCAATTTCTCTTTTTTCTTGATCAGAAAAGTCTCTTTCTCGAACTTTTTCCAAAACAACATCCATAGAATCTTGCAATAAAGACTCGCCAGTTATTACATTTCCTTTTCGTGAAGACATTTTTCCTGAAGCCAATCGCATCATACCGTGAGTTACATGTTTCATTCTTGATTCTAACTCTGGATTAATTAAAGAAATCGCTTTCTGCACAACTTTCATATATTCAGCCTGTTCAACTGCAGTTGTCACGATAGATACATCTAATTTTTTGCTAAATATATTTTTTTTAAATTTAGTTAAAGTTAAGCCTAACTCTTTAGTTTCATAAGTCGGCAAATCTTTTGAATTAATAAAAACTCTTGTATGTAATTTTGGATCATACTTTTCAGCGTGAAAAACAACAGCGCCTTCTGATTCTTCAAAAACTTTGCCAATATTATTTTTCACTATTTCTTTCCCAATCGGTGCCACCTCACTTTCAAAATAATATTTATCAAATTTTGTTCCCAAAGTTTTATAAATTTCTTCAAAAGCTTCGAGTGTAATTTTTCTTCCCCAATCATAAGTTACGTTTATTTTTTCATCACTTCTGTCATAAACTTTTCTGTTTATTTCATCTATTTCTTTTTTTGCTTCTTCGTCAGTTTCATAAAGCTCATTTCCTTTCGCATACAGCTCGCCAATATACTGCGCTTTGGCTGTAATAGATTCATATTCTTCTGGCATGCCGAATTTTAATAAAGCATAAATAGCCTTCGCAACATGTGGCCCAACGTCGCCTTGATAATTCGCTCGCACAGTTTTTGCTCCAGAAAATTCTACTATTCGCGAAATAGATTCACCAATAGCATTGCTCATAAGATGTCCAATATGAAATGGCTTGAACGGATTCGGCTGAGTGTATTCAACCATTACTTTCTTGCCTGCTAAATTTCTATTCTTTCCCCAATTTTCTTTTTGTTTCAAAATTTCATCTACTTGCTCAACAAAAAATCCTCGAGACAAATAAAAATTTATAAATCCTGGTCCAGCAACTGCAATATCTTCAATAAAAGTTTTTTCTTCTGCCAACAAATCTTCTTTCATTTTTTCTACAATTCTTTCTGCTAACTCTTTTGGATTCACGCCCATCTTTTTTGCGCAAACCATCGCAACGTTTGTAGAATAATCGCCGTTATCAAAAATTTCAGGATGCTCAACATTAAAACTCTCAACTTTGATTTCTAATTTTTCTAAAGTTTCTTTTATTAAATTTTTTATTCTATTTTTCATATTTTAAAAGTTATTTATGCCCAGTGCTTCCTTCCCTACCTTCGCCTCGCGCAGTGTCAGAAAGCTCGGTTACTTCTAGAATATCACAATGCTCAAATTTTTGTATCAACATCTGAGCAATCTTGTGACCTTTTTCTATCACAACTTCTTCATTGCTCGTATTCAAAAGACTCATAAATATTTCTCCACGGTATCCAGAATCAATTACTCCACCCATCACTTTCAAACCTTTATTAAAAGAAAGGCTAGATTTATCCCAAATCAAACCAACATGCGCTTCTGGAATTTCTACTGAAACACCAGTCGGAACACGATTTTGTTTTCCAGGCTGAAAAACAATTGTTTCAACAGCATAAAAATCTATACCAGCGTCTCCGGGATGACCGTGAGTTGGTAATTTTGCGTCTTCTCTTAATTTTTTTATCTTTATGTGCATAATTAATTATTTAAAATATTTTCTAATATGTCTTTATTTACTTCTTCAATAGTTTGATTAGCATTAACTATCTTCCAACCAAATTGTTTAGCTAATTCGAGATGTGCCTGACGTACTTTATTTGTTAACTCATAATTATTTTCATGTATATGATTTTTTTCTTGGGCCTCTAAAAATCTTTCTCCGTCCATTAATATAGCCAAATCTTCTTTCAATAAATCTTTATTTATTTCAATTAAATAATCTTTGTTAACACCTCTTCCCATTCCCCAAGAAATTCCTGTGCCAGTATAATCTTCCAAAATAACAAAATCATTTTCCAAAAGTAACTTCTGTAATTTTTCTGTAGAGTCTTTTCTATTATTAGCATAAACGAACTGAATTTCTTTTGGAGAAAATCCTAACGGATTACCTTGTCTTAAATATGCGTTAATTTGAGGTCCAGTCGGTTCGAGATCATAAATTGGATATTTAACCGTAGCAACCTTATTTCCCAACTCTTCAAGTTTTTCTTTCAATAATTTAACTTGCGTTGTTTTACCGATATTATTAATGCCGTAAATAGCAATTAATTTTCCTTTTTTATTCTTTGTCATAATAATTTTTTCCTGATTTATAAGCATCGACAACATTTTGAGATGGATAAAATAATGGCTCTGGTAGACTCTCTACATCATACCAATTCCATTCACCAATCCTTTCTTTATCATCTGTTCTCACTTCTCCACTTTCCCATTCTGCTGTAAAATGAACTGCAATGTCGTGTCTATAAGAAAATCTATCTATATTCGCTACATTTAAAAATTTAATATTCTTTATTTTTATTCCCGCTTCCTCCAAAGTTTCTCGCTTTACAGCATTTTCAAAACTTTCCATATACTCCAATCTCCCACCAGGCATAGAATATTCTCCGGGTGCATGTTTTCCACAACGTTTACCCAACAAAATCTTTCCGTCTTTAAAAATCATTACTCCAACACAAGCTTGTGGTATTTTTTCTTTTTTCTTCTTTTTTTTTAAAAAGTTTTTTGAACATTATTTTCTCAAAACCTGATTAATTTTCTGTGCCATTTTAATCATATCTTTCTCTTTCTTACCTCGTGTAGTCTCAGCACAAGTGCCAAGTCTCATACCTGACGGATCCATTGGCTTTCTTGTATCTCCCGGTATTGTATTCATATTTACTATTATTCCCGCTTTTTCTAGTTTTTCACTCGCTTCTTTTCCAGAAATTCCGGAGCCATTCATCCAAGTATCTACTAAAATTAAATGCGAATCCGTGCCACCTGAAATTATATGCCAACCGAGATTTTTTAATTCTTCTGCCAGAACTCTCGCATTTTTTACAACTTGCTTTGCATATTTTTTAAAATCTGGACTCATCGCTTCTTTCAAAGCAACAGCAACTGCGCCAATATTATTCTCATGCGGTCCACCGAATAATCCTGGAATAATAGCTTTATCTATTTTTTTATCAAATTCTCTCGCATCTTTTTTTACAAAAATTATTGCCTGTCGTGGTCCACGCAAAGATTTGTGCGTAGTCGTCATCACAACATCTGCATATTCGAATGGTGACGGATAAACTCCACCGGCAACGAGCCCAGCAAAATGTGACATATCTACATGAAGTAGTGCGCCACATGCATCTGCAATTTCTCTAAATTTTTTGAAATCAACAAATCTTGGATACGCAGTGAAACCACACACGATAATGTTTGGCTTTTCTTTTTTTGCCAACTCTTTCAAATTTTCATAATCAATCATTTCTGTCTGCGCATCTACTTCATACTGTACTGACTGCCAAAATTTTCCCGTCATTGAAGCTGGGTGTCCGTGTGTTAAGTGCCCACCAGAAGATAATTTCATTCCCATGATTTTTCCTCCCATTGGTACAAGCGCAGTATAGACAGCAAAGTTTGCCGGACTGCCAGACAAAGCTTGCACATTGGCATGCCATTTATTTTTATCTAATTTAAAAAGTTTCAACGCACGTTCGATACACAAGTTTTCTACTTTATCTATAATTTTATTTCCACCGTAATATCTTCTGCCTGGATATCCTTCTGCATATTTGTTAGTCAATTCTGAACCCAAAGCTTGTAAAACATCTTTTGATACATAGTTTTCAGAAGCAATTAAATTAATCACACTTTTTTGTCTTTTTGCCTCTTCTTTGATAAGTTTCTCTATTTGTTTATCTTGCATGGGTTAATTTTATCACATTTTATTTCTATTTGCCCAAGCTCGTCTGTTCTAAAAATCTGCACTTTAAAATTAGCCAAAAGATCCAGAATTTCCTGCTTTGGATGGCCAAATTTGTTTTTTAAACCAACTGAAATGACAGCATATTCTGGCTTAACGGCATTCAGAAAATCAACAGACGTAGAAGTTTTCGAGCCATGATGGCCAACTTTCAAAATATCACTCTGCAGGCTTTCAGCTGTATTTTCAGATAAAATTATTTCTTCTGTTTTAACAGGCGCATCACCGGTAAACATAATAGAATTTTCTCCATAAACTATCCGCATCACAATAGAAGCCTCATTTGTTTCAAAATTAGAAACATCTCTGTCTGGAAATAAAATTTCGATATAAGCACCATCGCCGATATCTACCCGCGTGCCTCTTTTTGCCAAAAGATCTTTTATATTTTTTTCTTTAATTAAATTTTTAAAACTCTGAAAAGTCTGCGAATCTACTGAAACGCCAGATTCAAAAATCAATCCAACAGAATAATTTTCCAAAACATCTAAAATTCCACCGATATGATCTTGATCTGGGTGTGAAATAAAAACAAGATCAATACTTCTATCAGTTGGTGGCACGACACTAGCAAGCTGGCTAAGAATTTTATTCGGCGGACCAGTATCTACGAGCGCCTGAATTCCTGTCGGCGACTCAATGAGAAAAGCATCGCCCTGACCAACGTCTAGTACATAGACTATGAGATTTTTTTCTTCATTTTCCTTTTCATTTTTATCTAAATTTTTTTCTGCTACCGGATTTTTTATTTGCGCCGTAGGTCTATTGTTTTCTACCCAAAATAAAATAGCGACAAAAAACAAAAGTAAAATAAAAAAAGTAAAAAGCTTATTCTTTTTTGGTCTTTTTGCCATGTTATAATGTTAACATGCAAACATTTACACCAAAAACTTTCAATTTACCAACAGAACTAAAAGGCATATCAGCAAAAAACGTATCAGAACATTTGAAACTTTATGCTGGTTATGTGAATAATTCTAATTTAATTTTTGATAAACTTTCTGAATTAAAATCAGACCCAGAAAAAAATGGTTATATTCTTGCAGAATTACAACGCAGATTTGGTTTTGAATTCGACGGCATGCGCAATCATGAATATTATTTCGAATCTTTGTCAGACGGCGCAAAAGAAATAAACAAAGCAAGTGAATTATATAAAAAAATAGAAAAAGATTGGGGAAATTTTGAAAATTTTCTAGCGCATTTCAAATTCGTCGCAACAACGCGAGGCATAGGCTGGACTATTTTATATTTTGATAAAATTACAGATAAATTAATCATCACTTGGGTAGACGAGCATCATTTGGGACAACTTACCGGACTAACACCAATTCTGTGTCTTGATATGTGGGAACATGCTTATTATCTAGATTACACACCAGCAGAAAAGAAAAAATATATTGAAGCTTTTTTTGAAAATTTAAATTGGGAGAAAGTAGAGAAAAATTTTAAATAAAAAAAGCCCCTGACAATGAAATGTCAGGGGACGAGCTATTTTAGCTCAAAATTATTTCTTACCTTTTCTACGTGGATCCGGCTTCTTCTTCGGCAATGGTTCAACCACGGATTCATTAGAGTGGATATGTAAATTTTCTACATTTCCGATGTAATAAATCGAGCCACTGCCTGCCGGAGGCACGGGCGGAACAGGAGGAACCGGTTCGGTCAGTGCGGGATCCGCAGTTGGTGCAGCTCCAGGAGTTGCCGGAGCAGAAGGTTTTGCGGCAGGTTTCGAATTTTTCTGGAAAATCATTTTGGCCAATTTTATCAATCCCCATATAGCAAGGGCTACCAGAAAGAGTCCCAGGAAAAAAAGTAGCAAGCCGAGAAAAAATTCCATAACCGGCCAAAGCCAATCCAGCCCACTGCTAGTCTTATGACTGGTGGCAGTAGAGGCACTTCCTGCTTTTTGACGAGTCGAATCTCCAGAGATCACCGTGTCTTTTTTAAGAACGAGAGGAACAACAACGTCTTTCATCCCGATCAGTTTGGGCTGAGAAAGAAGCTTTCCATCACACGAATACCTGGGAGCAGTAATCGGCTCCTGATAAATAATGGACGTATCCATCTGAACAGTGATTTTTATGTCCTTTGATTTATGCTCAACCTGATGGGAGCAACTGGCAAACAAAATAGCCAGTACAGAAAAAATAAACAGAACTTTCTTCATTTTCTTAAATTTTAAGGTTTTCTGATATAAAGAATATCACACTTTATTGAAAAAGTCAAGCTTAAATCCCCTTAAAAAACAGCTTAATATCACGCCAAAATATCAAATAAATAAAATATAAATATATTAAAACTGTAATAATCAACGGAAAATTTTTGATAGTAAAAGCAGCAAACGGCAAACTGCCAAAAAATTTTATTATAAATAATTCATAATGCAGTAAGAAATAAGCAACATAACCAAACGGCGCTGCAAGCAAATACCAAATGAAACTAAAAATTCCAGAAAGAAAGCCGAGCAGCATAGTGAACGGAATAAAAGGCAAAACTAAAATATTAGTCGGCAAAGCTACGACTGATAAATTCCCCATTTTGTACAAAATAAATGGCAAGACGAAAATATACGCCGCTGTTGTGACTGTTACGATATCACGCAAACCAAAATTTTCTGTAATCCAATAAAAATATTTTTCTATTTTTGGCGTGAAATAAATCACAGCAACTGTCGCAATGAAAGAAAGCTGAAAAGAAATATCGTAATACAAGATCATGGGATTTAAGAAAGTCATGACAACAGCAGCGAGAACCAAAGCGCGAGCGACGTCATAATTTCTACCAGTAGCGCGCGCAAAAAGCATAAGCACCGCCATAATCCCCGCCCGCACGGCCGTCGCGCCAGCCCCAGACATCATAACGAACAAAATAATAGCTACAATTCCAAACCAAATTCCAATACCGTATGGCAGAAATTTGAAAAGCTGCATGATCCACTCTGCAATAATAGTCACGTTGTAACCAGAAAGCGCAACGATGTGTATCGTGCCAGTGTTCACAAAACTATTTCGCAAATTCTGATCAAAAGAAGATTTTTCACCCAGAATCAGTCCATTCATTAATAAATTTTCAGGATTTGGAATTAAAGCATTTATTTTTTTAACAAAACTGCTTTTTATTTTAAACAAATTAGCTTTTATAAAGCCAGCTTGATTATTTTCTAAAATCTTAATTTTTGGGTAATTAATTAGATATAAAATATTATCTTTTTTTAAATAATTTATATAATCAAATATTTTTTCCTGATCTGTGGCAAAATTTTCTGCTTTTTCTAAAATTCCATAAAATTTTATTTCATCGCCATAATTAAAAGTCTGCTCAAAATCAGTAGTCAGTAAGATTTTTAAATCCTGCTTTTTATTTTCTGGATTTTGCACTGTTACCAATAATTTCTGATTATAATCTCGCATATCTACGTCATCAGAAACAATACCAGTCAGTTCTATTTTCTGTTCTACTTTATTTTCCAAGAAAGTAGGAATATTTTTGCTATAAAAATAAAATCTAAATAAACCCAAAGAAATACACAAAATAAAAACAGAAAAAATTATTCCCCACTTATTCTGTCTAGATATAAAAATAAAATACAAAAATAAACAAAAAGCTAGAAATAATAAAAAATAAATTAAATTATAATTTGCAAAGAAAAAATCTTGCGCAGTAGAAATCAAAAATACTCCGATTATAAAACCGAAGCATATTGCATAAAAAATTCTGTCACGCATATTTTTTTATAAAAATTTTTGTTTTTGATACTTAGAAAAACTTTTTGTAATCTTTTAAACTACCAGCAAAAAGCAAAACTCTGTTACCTGCTGCGAAACCTGTTGCAATCTGATCGCATCTCTCGTTCAATTCAACACCGTCATGACCTTTCACTTTCGTCCATTTTATTTCATATTTGTGTTTTAGATCCAAAGTAAGCTTAACTAATTCTTCCCATAAATCTTTATTCAAAACAGGATCCTTACTAGCTGTGCGCCAGTTATTTTTCATCCAAGAAAAAACCCAACTCGTTATACCATTTAACAAATATCCAGAATCTGTATGAATATTTATTTTTCCACCAGAAATTTTTCTATCTTGCACTTCCCGCAAAGCCTGAATCGCAGCCGTCATTTCCATTCTGTTATTAGTAGAATTCTTTTCATTGCCACCAAGCTCTATTACTTTCTCATCTGGCGCAATAATTACACTTCCCCAACCACCAGGACCGGGATTTCCTAACGAGCTACCGTCTGTGTAAATTATAATTTCATCTTTTTTCATAAATTAAATTATACAAGATATTTTATCACACAAATTAAAATATTTCAGAAATTTTTAATCTTAATTCTTCTTTCCCACCAAACCTAGAAAACTCTACAGTAGCAAGCAAATTTACTTTCAAGTTTTCTTCTATTTTTGTTTTAAAAGATTCTAAATTAGAAAAAAAAGCAATAGCTTTTACTTTTTTGTTATTAGAATCAGAAAAAGTTATCTCGAGATGCTCGCCCGAATTATTTTTTCCAAATTTTTTGATTTTATTTATTAATATATTTTTAAATAAAAAAACTGGTTTTTCATTACCTAAACCAAACGGGCTTAATTTTTCCAAATCTTTCCAAGTTTTCATATTTATTAAACTAAAATCATTTTCTAGTTCTATATCAAAATTTTCTGATTCTACTTTTTGTTCTAGTTTTTTCAAATTACTTAAAGACTTTATTAAAGCATCTTCAAGAAAATGTATTTTGTCGTTATGCACGGTGAAACCTCCAGCTTGTTCGTGTCCACCCATTTCAGAAAAATAATCTTTACTATAAACCATCAAATCAACCACAGAAACAGCGCCGTTCGATCTGCAAGAACCTTTTATCAAATCATTCTCATCTTTTCCCCAAACAAAAACTGTTTTGTTGTATTCGTCTACTATCTTCCCAGCAACAAGACCCAAAACGCCAACTTTCCACTTCGGATTGCCAATTACTATTATTTCATTAAGCTCGTCACGTTTTTCAAATTTTTTATTCACTTCCCGCATAATACTAGCAACTATTAATTTTCTATCATCATTTATTTTAGTTAAATGTTTAGCAAGTTCTCCTGCTTGTGCCTCATCTTGAGTAGAAAGTAATTCAAAAGCTCTAAGTGGATCATCCATTCGTGAAGCTGCATTCAGCCTGGGTGTGATCATGAAAGTCACATCATCTTCAACAAGATGTCTCTGATCTATATACATTTTTGCTAAAAGTTTTTGCAAGCCAGGTCTTTTTGTTTTTCTCAAAACTTTCATTCCAAAAACTGCAAGCACTCTGTTTTCTCCCAAGAGTGGCACTCTATCTGACAAAGTAGCTAAACCAACCATATCCAAAAGCCACTTTTCCCAACCTTTATGAATTTTGTAATATTCGCTATACTTCTCTACAAAAGCCTGCACAAATTTGAAAGCAACACCAGAACCGCATAACATTTTTTCTGGATATTCATCTGTTTTTGGATTCAAAATAGCATAAGCTCTTGGTAAAATTTCAAGTGGAATATGATGATCTGTAATTATTACATCTATTCCATCAACTTCTGCTTGGGCAACTTCCTGCACGGCAGTAATTCCTAAATCAACAGTGATCAAAAGTTTCACTTTTTTGTCTGCAAATTCTTTAATAGCGCTCATGTTTAAGCCGTAACCTTCTGAGTTTCTCATTGGAATATAAACTTCATAATTTTTGTATCCAATTTTTTTCAACAAATCATCTAGAATAACAGCCCCCGGTATTCCATCAGCATCATAATCAGAATAAATCATTATCTTTTCTTGCGCTTCTACTGCTTCAAAAAGTCGTACACACGCCTTTCCCATGTCGCGCATTAAAAAAGGATCATGCAAATCAGTTTCAAAATTTGGATTTAAAAATTTCTCTATTTGCTCGTCTGTTTTTATCCCTCTTTTTTTAAGAAGAATTTGAATAATTTCAGAATATTTTTGCATTTTGTTAGTATATCACAATAATTTTCATACTTTATATTTGACATAATACTTTTTTCGTGTAAAATAGACAGCTGAAGAGATATATTTGTTCTTCGTAATTAAATTACAAACCCTTTAAAAATTTAAGCATGACAGAAATGACAGTAGCAGAAAACAATGCGCAAAAAAACAGAACCAGACAGAAAAAAACTACACTGCCTTCAGCGGTTGAAAAAATCTTATCCATCTTTAATGGTGCAGAAGATTGGAATCCCAAAGATCCAAATTTCCGTCCAGTTCTTAACAAAACTTACAAGGTAAAAAGGCCCATGTTCGTAGAAAGTTATCCGGTAAGAGTAAAAGACCAAGAAAACTACCGCCGTAATGGTAAAACAGACAAAAAGAAACGACATTTTTTAAAATTTCGTCTCGTTTCATTTGTAGGAGAAAATAACGTCCTAATAGCTGGAAGAAAATTCAGACCAAACGGAACTTTGTCAGAAAGAAGATACTGCGCAGAAATTCCCTTAAAGGGAGTGGCATAGTTGCCAATGCTTCGACAATTCAACGCTGTGGAATTTATTCCACGGCGTTTTTTTATTTCCTAAAATCTGTTATTATGAAAATATGCACCAAGAAGAAAATTGCATTTTTTGCAAAATAATTAAAAAAGAAATTCCTTGCGATTTAATTTATGAAAACAATAAATTTTTTGTTTTTTTAGATATAAATCCAGTATCACATGGGCACATTTTGATTATTCCCAAAAAACATATAGTCTGGATGCAAGAAGCAGATGATAAAACGATATCTGACATTTTCAAACTGACAAAAAAAATAATGCTCGCCATGAAAAAAGGAATGATGTGTGATTATGTACAGATCAGCGTGAACGGTGAAGAGGTTCCACATTTTCATATTCATGTAATTCCAAGATATTTTGATGATAATCTACCACAATTTCCAAGAAAGAAATACCAAGAAGGTGAACCTTCTGAATTAGTTAAAAGACTCACTCAAGCATTGTAAAGACAAACAAAATAAAAACTGTCAGATTTTCTGACAGTTTTTATTTTTGAAAAATTTGTTTTTATTTTAGCACTTTAATTCCCGGCAGCGTGCCATTTGCGAGAAAATCCAAAGTTGCACCACCGCCAGTAGAGACAAAAGAAAGTTTCTTTTCTATCTTCATTCTTGAGACAACAGAAACGATATCTCCCCCGCCGATTATACTTTCTGCTTTTGAACAAGCTACAAATTTTAGTAATTTTTTAGTTGCAAGATCTCCAGATTTTTCTTCATATTTTCCCAACGGTCCATTCCAGAGAATTAGTTTAGATTTTTTAATATAATTTTCTGCTAACTTTATAGACTCTTTACCAACATCTATGATTATTTCATTCTTCTTCACATCTGAAATCTTTTTATTTATTATTTTATTTCCAGACAAGATAGCAACATCAACCGGCAAAATTATCTTTTTATTATTTAAAATATTTGCTGGAATTTTAGTATTATCAGTCAAGGATTTGCCTATCTCATATTTTTTGGCTTTCAAAAAATCATTCAACAACGCGCCACCGATAAAAATATAGTCAGCTGTTTTCAAATATTTCTTGATAAGCGGCATTTTAGTAGAAAATTTTGCGCCACCTAAAATAAATAAAAACGGATGTTTTGGATTCTTTATGACTTTAGATAAATTTTTTATTTCTTCTTCCAACTGCAAACCTGCGTAACTTGGCAAATATTTTGGTACACCGACAACAGAAGCATGCTTCCTGTGTGAAACAGAAAAAGCATCGTTTACATAAATATCAGCAATACCTGCAACTTTTTTTGCAAAGCTCAGATCATTTTTTTCTTCTTCTGGATATTGCCTAATATTTTCTAGTAAAATTATATCTTTCTTCACATATTTTTTTAATCTTTCAGCAACAGGAGCCAAACTTTCTGTGCCATCTTTTCCTAAATGAGAAATCAAAATAACTTCTGCACCCTTTTTCTGTAAAAATTCTATTGTCGGTATTGATTTTTTTATTCTAAAATCATCTATTATTTTGCCATTTTTTATAGGCACATTAAAATCAACACGAACTAAAACTTTTTTACCTTTTATGTTTTTTAAATTTTTAACAGATTTCATCTTTTTGTTTTTTATTTTTATTTTTCAGAAATATTTTCAGTCAAATTAATAATTTCACCAAATTTAATTGGATCCAAACTAGCTCTGCCAACCAAAAATCCATCGGCTTGGCCCACTTTGATAAAAGCTTCAATGTTTTTAGGATTCACAGAACCACCATAAATTATTTTAACTTTGCTTGCTTCTTGTGCACCGAATTTATCGCTCAAAACTTTTTTTATAAAAATACTAATTTCCAAAAATTCTTCAGCCGTAGCTTCTCGTACTGCATTTTTACCGATAGCCCACACTGGCTCATAGGCGACAATAATTTTCCCAATAGAAGTTTTCAATATATTTTTAAAACCAAGTTCTATCTGTTCTTTTACAAAATTTAGATATTCGTTATTTTCAGATCTTTCTTTTTCACCAATACAAACAATTGGCGTTAGTCCTACTGACAAACCAGCTTTTATTTTTTTGTTCACATCTTCATTTGTTTCTCCAAAAATAGTTCTTCTCTCTGAGTGCCCCAAAATCACATATTTTGCTCCGGTATCATAAAGCATTTCCGCTGAAATTTCTCCAGTATAGGCGCCTGATTCTTCATAAAAAATATTTTCTCCGCCTAATTTTATCTTTTTTGCTAAATTTTTTAACTTGGCCAGATAAACACATGGAGAACAAATCACAACTTCAGTCTTTTTTAAACCAAAAAAAGTTTTATTTATGTTTTTAAATAATTTTTCAGCTTCTTTAAAAGAAACGGGATTCATTTTCCAGTTCGCTATAACGATTTTTTTAGACATTTTAGACATAAAGATATTATATCATAATGAAAAAATTCAAAATAAAATATACTGATAATTTATTACCAGTATATTTTATTATTTATATATTATTTTTTAAATAAACTAGCTATTTACTCAACTTCTTTCCAATTTTGAACACTCCAGGAACCAGACGGACCACTAGTAAAATTCATATTTGCCAATCCAGATTCATATCTAACAATAGTCGCTCCGGAAAGTTTTATTTTGTACGCTGTCGCTTCTTTTGCGCTAGCACTTCCAGAAAAAGATATCGTGCCGTTTTGCGCATTTAAAACAACTGAACCAGCGGCCCCCGAAATATCAATTGCGTTATGTGCGCAATAAGAACTATCACAGTTACTTGTTGTTACAAACAAAATGTAGCTACCAGTTTGGCCATTTCCATTGAGCTGACCACTGCCCTGCAAATCCAACCAGCCATCTGAAACAATAATTCCACTGGTATTTCCATAAGAAGAATGGAGAACAATCTTTGCAGAACCAGAAACTGTAATATTTCCTTGCACATAAAGCGTGCCAGTTACATAGAGAGTGTTACTTCCCGTCACGTTCAAATCTCCTGTGATCTTTTTAGGACCCAAAGTCGTCGTTCCATAACTTTGCGTAGAATAAGTTCCAGAATAAGTTCCTCCGGCTTCTGCGTCAGACTTCCATTGCGCTATATTTGCTTCAGAAACAGGCATCGCTTGATAAACTGGATCAGCCTGTGACAAACACGCTTTATTATTCCCCGTTCCAGATTGACAATAAATATCTCCAGTTGCTGACGTATAATTAACCGTATGCGCCTGGGCGCTACCACTTCCATCTGTGCCAACTTTAAACTGATTCCACTGACTTCCAGAACTGCCCGCGATTAAACCAGTAAATCCGCCTAGATAAACTTTGAAAAAATAATCTAAACCAGCTGGCGAAGTACTACTCCATGTTCCACCCTGCTGTCCAATTTTTCCAGAACCATTACTGTAGCCACCGCTAGATGCACCAACAGTATAATACTTTGAGCTTGAGCTACTTGCATCAACAACTAGCCAATAAGTAGTTCCGATATTAAGCATAGGATTTGTGCTAAAAGCAACATCAACCCAACCATAAGAAGTCGTGACAGAAGAAGCATTCAAAGTGCCACTTGCATAAACAGTCGTGCCAGGATTTCCGTTAGAATTATTTACTATTTTCACTGTCGCATTACTTGGAGAACCAACTTTTTTTATATAAACTTGAATTTTATTTAACGGCGTTGCTTCTGATGTTTGAAAACTTTGTGCAATGTCTTGCGTGGCATTTGCGTTCGCAAAAACAACATTATAGTTTGGAATTCCAGTTCCGTTTGACTGATCTGCGTCGATAGCTGGACTATTTCCAGAAATTGCAGTTCCAGTTATATAGCAAGAACTTCCACCAGTGATAGGTCCGTTGGCATAAACGTTACCAACTATTCCAGAACTTCCTTGTAGATCCATTCCTCCTTGGCCAACTTGCACACCATAATTAAAAGAAACTCCTGTGCTAGTTGTAAGTAACAAATTTAATTTTCTTTCGAAACTAGAAACGTCACCAAGTGATTCAACTCTTCTTTGATTGCTGTTTACAGTCGTAATCGTAGTAGAAACTGAATTAGAGTCCAAACCAAGTGTCTCGTTATCGGAAATTGGAAGACCAGCCAAAATTCTATAAACCGCATCTTCCATTCCGGATTCTGCTAAGTAATAAGAATTTTTTGATTTTAAATCTGCATTCGCGATTCTGTATCCCCTAACGGACGGCGCAACCAAGCCAGCAATAATTGCGAGAGAAATAAAAAGAAAGAAAATCACAGAAACAAGCATCGCTGCTCCTTTGTTTCTTGGTATTTTTTTATATTCTTCAAAAAATTTTCTCATGATTTATAAAATAAAATTTAATTAAATAAAAATTTAGTAATCTCCACGCAAAACAACAGTATTATAAAAATCTTTGGTTCTATTAAAAGCATCGTCATTAGACTGCACATTTAAAACAACTTTCACTGCGCTTCCTTTTACTGTCGTTATTTGATTAAAAACTAAACTATTAATTTGCAAATTGCTTGAATTAAGATTTCCAGACAAAATGTCATTTTCATAAAACTGCACATTATTGTTAGACAAAACAAAACGCACTGTTTTATCTACTCCAGCACTGTCTGATGTATTTAATTTCAAATCACCAACACCCAAAGTATTAATGCTTTTTGCTTGTCTTATTTCTCTGGAAATCTTTTCTAAAACCTGTGAACCTTGCACCAACTGCGACTGAATTCTTGTTTCTTTAAAAGATTTAACCATCGTAACCATCGCATTTATCACAAGCACTGAAAAAATAGCAAAAATAGCAATGTAAAAAAGCGTTTCTAAAATCGCAAAACCACTTTTCTTATTTTTTTTATTTTTTAATTTTAAGACCATGAGAAAATATCTGTTATGTATAATGATAAAGTTTTAGAAACTGTATTTGTTCCTTCGTTCCATGACACAGTAATAGTTACAAGTTTTGTCCCAGCGTCTAGATTACCAGATTCAGAAATATTTCCAGAAACAGCATCTCTGTAAACATCTGCGATATTGATTTTTCTCGTAAATTCATCAATCTGCGCTGAACTTGTTGTCAAAACCCAAGTTGCACCTGTAAATTCTAAATAATAATCTGTCCCAGTATTCAAACTAGAAATATTTGCCCAGGAGTCATCTCTCAAGATTCTAATAGCTTCTGCTCCTTCTTCTAGTAAAAAGCTAGCCTGCGCCGTATTAACTGAACGGTAAGAAAGAACAATAGATTTCTGCGCAACCGCCATCGCGGCCAAAGTAGAAGCTGTAATAATAGAAATAGCTACTAAAACTTCAATTAGCATGAAACCTAATTTTTTATTTTTTCTTGAATTTTTTTTCATTCTAAAAAATTTAATTCTCAATTTAATTCAAACTCACTATTCCTGTACTAGAAACAGTAATTGTTTTTGTTTTTTCTCCTACTGAAATTGTAGCAGTTCCTGAAGCACTTGGCGAACCAGTTAATCTAGAAAAATAAATATTAGTTGCGCTACCTGTAAAATTAATATTCGAAATTGTTGCAGGAGAAATCATATTTACATCTTCGTTATTTGAACTACTACTAGAATAACTGGTGCCTTTAAATAAAACTATCTTATCTGACTGAAAATGCACTCCGTATTCAGAAGAATCCAGTGAAGCTAATGTCTGCGAACGCGCTTTGTTTAAAGTAGAAACAACATCTTGGGCAGCGCTATTTAAAACTTGAGCATTTTTCACTCCAGAAAATTGCGGTAAAACGACAGCTAAAAGAATCCCGATAACTGCCACTACTACAAGCATTTCAATCACTGATATGCCTTTTGATTTTATCTTTTTATTTATGTTTATAAAAAAATTTTTCATTTATTTTTAAATTTTAAGTTAATTAATTTAATCTTTTTATTTTGAAAATTTAATTAAAAAAATATTAAGATATGCTATTCATCACAGTGTACATTGGAGAAACCATTGAAATAGCAAAGAAACCTACAGCTCCACCGATAATCAACATCAAAAATGGCTCAATGATAGTAGAAAGATTTTTTGTTTTGTTTTCAATTTCTCCTTCATAAAAAATCGCAATCTCGTGCAACATGTCTGCTAGTTTACCAGTTTCTTCTCCGACTTGGATCATTTCTGCCATCATTATCGGATAAAGTTGTGGATTTTTTTCAAAAGAATCTGAAAATGGCAAACCTTTTTCTATGCCATCTTTTGCTTCTTCCAAAATTTTTCTGTAATAAATATTCTGCACAACTTCTTCCGTTATTTCTATAGATCTAGTAATCGTAACCCCAGATAAAAGCAAAGAAGACATGGTTCTTGCCGTACGAGCTGTGTTTAACTCTTTTACCATAGTTCCTACCATTGGAATTTTTACAACAATATAGTCTATATATTTCTGCATAAAAGATGCTTTTATCAAAAAGTACAAACCACCGAATATTCCAAAAATGCACAACAAAGACAAAATTAAATGTTCTGAAAAGAAATTTCCCAAGAAAATTATAAATTTTGTTGACGCAGGCAATTCTGAACCGAGTTCAGTGAAAGTCTTTGATAGAGTTGGCACAACATATGCAAACATCAAAACTCCAATTAAAATCATCGCAGAAAGAATAATCGTCGGATAAGTCAAAGCGCCTTTTATTTTTTTTGTTAACGCATGAGATTTTTCTAAGTTTGATCCAACTTCGTTCAAAGAGCCAACTAAATTTCCTGATTCTTCCCCAGCTCTCATCATAGAAACAAAAAGTTTAGAAAAAACTTTAGGATATTTTTCCATTCCAGAAGAAAGCGTACCTCCAGAATTTATTTCATTTATTAAATTTCCTAAAATTTCATTAAAAACTTTCTTCTTTGTTTGTTTTTGTAAAACAGAAAGCGCACGAGACAAAGAAAGCCCGGCCTTTAGCATTCCACTTAAATTTTTTGTAAAAAGAATCAAATCAGCAATTTTAACTCTAGAAAAGAATTTATCTACAAAATCCAAAGAGGCTAAAGGGTTAGATTTTTTTTCACTAATAGAAATAGGAGTTAAATTTTTTGAACGTAATTCTCTAGAAGCAACAAAACGATCCGCTGCTTCTATCGTATCTTCAATAATTTCCCCACTTTTTAATTTTGCTTTGTAAGAAAAAATCATAAAAATTCTGAACTAACTAAACAAAAACTTAATTACTTATTTGCTTGTTTATTTGTTATTTATTCTGAAACAACACGCAAAACTTCTTCCAAAGAAGTCATGCCCAAAACCGCCTGATAAATTCCGTCTTCAATCATTGTCATCATACCTTCTTTTTTTGCCTGGGCTTCTATCTCGTCTTGTGAACCACCTTTGATAATCAAATCGCGAATAGTTGATGTCATTTTCAAAACTTCATGAATTCCAACACGGCCAGCATATCCATCTTCTGATTCTTCGCTTTTTTTTGCTTTGTAAAACGGAATTTTATCCCAAGTAGCATCTTTCGGAACAATATTTTCTTCTTTCAATAAGTTCAACATTCTGTCTAAATCTACTATTTTAGCAATATCTTTTATTTCATCTGCTGATAGAAAATATTTTTCTTTATTAGCAACAAGTCTTCGCACAAGTCTTTGTCCGATTATTGTTTTCAAAGTTGAAACAATCAAAAACGGTTCTGCTCCCATATCAATCAATCTTGGAATTGCACCCGCAGCAGAATTGGTGTGCACGGTAGAAAGAACCAAGTGCCCAGTCAAAGCCGCATTGATAGCCAAATCTGCCGTTTCATTGTCACGAATCTCTCCGACCATCAGAATGTCTGGATCCTGACGAAGCAAAGAACGCAAGCCGTTCGCAAAAGTTAATCCGATTTCTGGTTTTACCTGTGTCTGATTTATTCTTGGCATTTGATACTCGATTGGATCTTCGACTGTAGAAATATTCACGTCTGGTTTATTCAAAAGATCAAGCATTGTATAAAGAGTTGTGGTTTTTCCAGAACCAGTTGGCCCTGTTGCCAAAATCATTCCCACTTTTTGTTTTAATGCTTCGTGTACTCTTTCTAAACCTTCTCCGTGAAAGCCCAAAGACTCAACAGTATAACCATGAGAAGTTTCTTTTAGAATTCTGATAACAGTTTTTTCGCCGTAAAAAATTGGCAAAGTAGAAACACGAAAAGAAATTTTTTCGCCGTTTTGTTCTATCTTAAAACGTCCATCCTGCGGCAATCTTTTTTCGTCTAGTTTTAAATTAGACAAAACTTTGATACGCGCAATAATTCCCGGCGCTAAATTTTTACTCAAAGTCATTGCGTCATGCAAAATTCCATCAATACGATATCTTACAACTAGGTCAGTCTCTCCTGGTTCAATATGAATATCAGAAGCATTTTGCAAAATAGCGTGAGAAATAAGAGAATCAACTATTTTTACAACAGGCAAATCTTCCGCCATTTCTTTCAATTCTTTTTCTGTTTTTTCCCCTTCTTGCTCAGGTAACGCTTTGATCGTAGCTGCTTCTTTTTGAATAATTTCATCAAATTCAGCTTGTAAAGTTTTGCCATATTGCATCAAAGCTGATTTGATAGACGGCGTATCTGTAATTCTTGGTAAGATTTTTAAACCTGAATGTTTTTTTACGAAATCAATCACTGGCAAATCATCTACATCCAACATTGCAACTTCCAAACTGCTTTCACTTTTTTTGTAAGCAATAATATTATGATTTCTAGCAATCGGCTCAGGGATCAAAGACAAGATAGCAAAATCAATTTTTTCTTTCACCAAAGAAACAAACGGAATGCCTAAAACAAAAGCTTCCATCTTTTTTAAATCTGATTCAGAAATTTTTCCGTCAGACAAAAGAACATTGCCCAATTTTTGTTTTTTTTCTTCAGCTTTTTTTATTTCTAAATCCAATTCGTCTCGAGTAATAAGCCCAGAATCTAAAATAAATTTTTTCAACTGTTCTTGATTTATTTGCATTGCTCTTATTATAACAAAAAAATCTCCCGTATGGGAGATTTTTTTAAAATTATTTTTTAATTAAACTTAATTCGTACACATATAAACTTCTTCCCTTTGGAGACCAGAAGGAGCAATAAGCAAACCTCCATTCGGATTATGATTTGTAAAATCATCTGGAGTTACTAGACCATTAGGTGTAAATAATTTATATTCCGAACCTCCATTATATCCTCCAGGCTGATGACTAAGTGTACTAAAATTATAGTATGAAGCTATTAAAGAGTGCGTTCCTACCGAACAACCACAAAAATTGGAAATAGGATTTACTCGTAAACAATTTGAACTACCATTATTTTGAGGAATACTGGAACCTCCTTTGACAGTAAAAATACCCCAAAATCTATTACTAGTAGTTTGAGCTACACAGTTTGTACCATCTTGTAGACAAACATTTTTACCACCAGAAGTTATCGCCCCAGCTACATCCAATCCTCCTTCTACTTTAGTATAACCATTCAAGTCCGATCTACCATTAACTGTAAATTTATACGTCTCAAATGGTATTGATGGTATCTGGCCAATTGGTGTGATTGGTTCACCAACACCACCCGTGCCCCCTGTAGTTACTACATTATTTGCACCACAAACCATGTCATCTGCGTGAGAACCAGAGTCACTGCCATAACAGCCCCAAGCCCAATAACCAGCAGTTCCAACTGAAATACTTGGATCAAAATTTCCAACTATTCCAGAAGAACACAATGCATTAGCTGATTGGGTTGTTCTAGGATTTGTTGAAAAAGATTGCCCAGCAGCAGAACCACATTGACCATATGAAATTATGGGTACTGGAACCGTTCCACCTAATCCAGTTCCTATATCTTTTGCGGCTATAGCTGTTTCTGTTTTCAAACCAAAAAACTTAGCTAATTTCGAAAAAATTCCTTCTTTTTGATTTGAACTTGTATTAACACCCAAAGTTCCATCGCCAGTTTGAGCTGAACCATCTGAATATCCAACAACAACGATATCGTCAAACAAACCTGGTCCAGCAGATCTGAATCCTCCGTTCGTTAATCTTAAACTGCCAACTTTTGTTTGATATGAAGAACCACTATTCAACGGCCCTGCAACGTTATTTGCTGGTGCTGTTTGTGCATCTACTACAACGACTCCAACAAACAAACTTAAAACTAAACATAAACCTAAAATTTTTATCGACTTCATTATATTTTTTTTCATAATTTTAATAATTAACTTATAAATTTTTAAATAATTAAATTTGAACGACCAATTTTAACTTTAATTTTCTTGATAATGTGGTGCTTTCTTACAACTAGATGGATTATTCAAGCAGAAAGTTACACAATCTGGATTTGTTGATGTTGGATGAGCTGAACAGTAACAAGGCCAACTAACTGGGGTACTAATTTGAGTTGTTAGATCTGTTGTATAGTCATTTAATTGAGAATCCGTACAAGTATTTGGTGGTGGTGGCGGAGTACCACAATTTCCAGTCGGTAATAATACTTGTCCAGCAGGGCACTCCTCACAAGCGGGACAGTTTACAATACCGCAATTTGTACCAGCTATTTGAGGAACTAAGTTGCCTCCATTACAATTAGGATAAACTTCTACATTAACCTTTGCAGAACATGAAGTACTTGTTGTCATATCTGTTCCCAAACATGTTAATTTATATATTGTAGTTGATGAAGGTGAGACATTTGAGTTTCCTGAAATTGGTTTATTTCCAGACCATCCATCAGAAGCAACACAAGAAGCAACATTAGATCCAGACCAATAGAGGTTAACTGAATCTCCGTGAAGAATAGAAGAAACAGCTGGAGTTATAGAACAACTAGGCGTACCAGTTGGGGGAACTAGAACATAAGAAAAGTCTATCCACCCTAAGACATTTCCTCCCCAGGCATAACCAGAACCCTGGCCACTTGTTGGATCAAAATTTACACTATAAGTCATATTTCCGGTACTTCCCCCGTTTGTTCCACTTAAGCTTATATGACCATTTGCCCATTCAGTAGCCTCTCCATCGTTTTGGAAAGAAGGCACAGAAGCTGCATTGCCAGTAAAATTAATCCATCCGTATATTGGAGACCAGCCATAGCCTGTCAATCCAGTACTTGTATTATATTGCACAGCATATGAGATATTTCCGGTACTTCCTCCATTATTCCCAGTAAAAAAGATAGCCGGACTAGCAGTTTCACCTTGTTCTAGGTTCAAAAAATTTGCATAACCAGTCACACTAGTCGGAACAATTGTTTGCGCTTTTGTTTTCGAAGCTGAATTTAAGAAATAACCTAAGAAAACCAAGGCTAGAATCAGTATGAAAAATAAAATTAGTTTAACTTTTTTCATAAAAATTAATTACCACTTAACTCATTTATAATATTTGTTCTTTCTTGGTCTGTTATTGGCTCAGCTGTTTTTTTAGAAGTTAAATCATTTATTATTTCTTTTCTATCTTCATCAGTAATCGGAGCAAATTTTTCTGCACTTAGTTCGTTTATTATTTCGGCTCTCCTTTTTTCTCCTACACCAAAGTCATTAGAATTTTTTCTAAAGAAGAAAAAATAAACAAGACCAACAATAATTAGAACAGCAAGAACAATAATAGTTATTATTAGAACTTTTTTGTTTTTCGTCATGTTTAGATTATACAATTAATTATTTAATTAACAAAGCAATATTTTGTTGATTTTGTTTAAATGTTAAAAGTCTTGCTTTCAATAAAAAAAATGCTAGACTAATATATGTATAAGTCCTGCAGAACGGGGCTTTTATTTTTACCAACTTAGTCAGTTGATATTAACAATTTAATATTAGAAAACTAAATATATGCTAGATATAAAAACATTTAAATCTGCATTGGAACAGCTCGAGCAAGAGAGAAAAATTCCAAAAGAAAAGATTATTGATGCAATCGAGCAAGCCATGGCCGCCGCCTACAAAAAAGATTACGGCAAAAAAGGCCAAATTATTAGAGCTAAATTTGATTTGGAAACAGGACAGACTGATTTCTTCCAAATAAAAATAGTTGTAGATGAAACTACTGCTATTATTCCTGAAGAAGGAGCAGAAGAAGAAGCTGAAACAGAATTTGTCCGAGAAGAAGGAGACGAAAGAGTTCGTTTTAACTCTGAACATCATATTCTTCTAGAAGACGCAAAGAAAATTAAAAAAGACGTGCAATTAAACGATGAAATCGTTTTTCCGTTAGAACAAAAAGACGAATACGGCAGAATTGCAGCCCAAACAGCCAAACAAGTTATTATCCAAAGAATTCGTGAAGCTGAAAGAGCATCTGTCATAGATGAATACGGCACAAAAGAAGGAGAAATTATTTCAGGAATAGTGCAAAAAGTTGAAAGAGGTAATGTTTATGTAGATTTCAATAGAGCAACAGGAGTATTGCCAGTAGAAGAACAAATCCCTGGCGAATATTTCCAAAGAGGTCAAAGAATTCGCGCTTACTTGTATTCAGTAGAAGACACAGTAAGAGGAATCAACTTAAGACTTTCAAGAACTCATCCTAAGTTTATTGAAAAATTATTTGAAGCAGAAGCACCAGAAATACAATCAGGCACAGTAGAAATCAAATCTATCGCCCGAGAAGCAGGCGCTCGCTCAAAAATCGCGGTTTACTCAAGTGACGAACACATTGATCCAGTAGGCTCATGCGTTGGACAAAAAGGAACTCGCGTAAACACAATTACTCAAGAATTATCGGGAGAAAAAATTGATATTATTCCTTGGTCAGAAAATCCAAAAGAATATATTTCAAATTCTTTGTCTCCAGCAAAAGTTCTTTCAATAGAAGTAGACGAGAAAGAACACAAAGCAGAAGTAGAGGTAGCAGAAGATCAACTTTCTCTAGCCATAGGTAAAGGCGGACAGAACGTTAGATTAGCTGCAAAATTAACCGGTTGGAGAATAGATATCAAAGGCAACGGTGAAGAAATGGCATCTGCTGAAGCTGACGGAGAAAACGTTGAAATAGAAGAAGAATTGGGAGACGAAGAAGCTGGACCAGAAAAAAATTTAGAAGTTGAAACACCAGAAGACACAGAAGAAATTGAAGCTGAAGCAACAAAAGAAGAATAAAATAAAAAATAATTATTATTAATCAAATTAAAAAAATATAAATATATGAGTCAATTTATATGGTTTGCAATAATTAGTTCACTAGTAGCTATAATCTATGGCTTACTATTGGCTAGAACTATTATCAAAAAAAGCAGTGGCGATGAAAAAATGAAATCTATTTCTGCTGCTATCGCTGAAGGAGCAAAAGCTTACTTAAACAAGCAATACAAGACTATCAGTGTTATCGCTGTGATCTTGTTCGCAGTACTTTGGTTGGGATTGGGATTCAATTCTGCTCTAGGCTTTATTGTTGGTGCTGTACTTTCAGCTTTGGCTGGATATGTTGGAATGAATGTTTCTGTTAGAGCAAACGTTAGAACAACAGAAGCCGCAAAGTCTGGTTTGAAAAAAGCTTTGAGCGTAGCTTTCAAAGGAGGCACAGTCACGGGTTTGCTAGTCGTAGGATTAGCTTTGCTTGGAGTTGCTGGACTTTATTTAATTACTGGCGACGTGAAAGCTCTAGTTGGATTGGGATTCGGAGCAAGTTTGATTTCAGTTTTTGCTAGACTTGGAGGAGGAATATTTACAAAAGCAGCAGACGTAGGCGCAGACTTAGTTGGAAAAGTAGAAGCTGGCATTCCAGAAGATGATCCAAGAAACCCAGCAGTTATCGCAGACAACGTTGGAGACAACGTTGGAGACTGCGCAGGAATGGCAGCAGACTTGTTTGAAACTTATGCTGTTACTTCTGTTGCTACTATGCTATTAGGCTCGCTATTATTTACAGGATTCGGAGGCGCTATTGCTTATCCACTTGCAATCGGCGGAATTGCTATCATTTGTTCTATCATTGGAACTTGGTTTGTAAAACTTGGAAAGAAAAATAATATCATGGGCGCTTTGTACAAAGGTTTGATCGCTGCTGGAGTTCTAGCTACTGCAGCTTTCTACCCAGTTACAAAATTACTTATGTCAGGCAACGGTGTTTACTCTGTTTCTGATTTATTTATCTGCGCTATCACTGGTCTATTTGTTACTGGCGCTTTGGTTATAATCACAGAATATTTCACTTCTACAAAATACGCACCTGTTAAATCTATTGCAAAAGCTTCTGTTTCTGGACACGGCACAAACGTAATTCAAGGTTTAGCTATCTCAATGAAAGCAACCGCCCTTCCACTACTTACTATCGTTGCTGGAATTTTAGTTACTTATAATTTCGGTGGACTTTATGGAATCGCAGTTGCTGCAATGAGTATGCTTTCAATGACCGGAATCATAGTTGCAATTGATGCATACGGACCAATCACAGACAACGCTGGAGGAATTGCAGAAATGTCTGGTCTTCCAGAATCAGTTCGTGATGTTACAGATCCATTAGACGCAGTTGGAAACACAACAAAAGCTGTTACAAAAGGTTATGCTATTGGTTCAGCTGGACTTGCAGCATTAGTTTTGTTCGCAGCATATACAGAAGAAATCAGAGCTGCAGTTGGACAAGTTATGCCTTTTGACTTAAGCAATCCAAAAGTTATAGTAGGCTTGTTTATTGGAGGACTTTTGCCTTATTTCTTCGGCGCATTATGTATGGAAGCTGTAGGAAAAGCAGCTGGAAAAGTTGTTGAAGAAGTTCGAAGACAGTTCAGAGAAATCAAAGGCATCATGACCGGCGAAGGCAAACCAGAATATGGCACATGTGTAAAAATAGTTACCGGAAGTGCTATCAAACAAATGATCGTGCCAGCTTTGATTCCAGTATTAGTACCAATCATAGTTGGATTCACGTTGGGTCCAGTTGCGCTTGGTGGACTTCTTGTTGGTTCTATCGTTACTGGTTTGTTCGTTGCTATCTCAATGACTTCAGGTGGCGGCGCATGGGACAATGCTAAGAAATATATAGAATTAGGCAATTTTGGAGGCAAAGGTGGCGATGCTCACAAAGCAGCAGTTACTGGAGACACAGTTGGTGATCCTTACAAAGACACAGCTGGTCCTGCTATCAATCCAATGATTAAAATTCTAAACATTGTTGCATTGTTGATAGTTGCATTCTTGATTTAATTAAAATATTAAACACCATTAAAAAACCCACATATTCTGTGGGTTTTTTAAGTTTGTTTCTGTAAGGGAACTTAATTAAGTCTTACTTTGTTTTATCTCCAAAATTTCTAATCCTCTTAATAAAGTCAGTAATCTCTTTTGGAATATTATCTATATATTCAGGTTGTATTACGCCGTATAATTCCGCTATACTTTTGGGCACGTCCTCCATTAAATAATGACCAACCCATCTTGATCCAGCAATTGGATCATGAGAATTAAATATATTTGGGTCTGCTTCAAGCTTTTCCAAAAGCGACATATTATGTCTTACAATATTTAATGCTTCTTCGTTAATTTTTTTAGCAAGTTCTGGATTACTTACTAAAGAATTTGTATATCTATTTGCTTCTCCTAATTTTGGGTTATATTCATTTTTATTTAATCCCTCATTCATAAAATTTAACTTCTTAAATTAATAAAAACTTTCGACGTCTATATTTAATATATTAAACTCTTAAAAAACTTTGTCAAAAAGCTAACTTCTGTAATTTTCCACATATTACAAACGTCTTTATAGTAAAAGAGGTATAATAAAAAGTAATCACACATTGTAAAAGAAAAAGGTCAAATTATTAGTTTAATTATTATTAATAAAAATAAAAAATTATGAAAAAATATTTAACTTTGTTTGCCGTAGGATTATTTGTTTTTTCAGCATCATCTATTGCAACAGCAGAAGAAATGAATTTGTCTGCTTTTGCTCAAAAGAGAGCTGAGATAAGACAAGAAATCCAACAAATTAAAACTAGCGCTCTACAGAGTAGAGAAGAAATAAAAGCTAAAATCCAAGCTTTAAGAACAGAAACTAAACAAAAAAGAGAAGAACTAAAAGTACAAATTCAAGCACAAAAAGATGCTGCTCAAGTAAAAATTCAAGAGAACAGAATGATCGGAAGAGAAGTTGCTCTTGAAAGATTTGATACAGCTTTTGCAAGAATGGATACTTTAACCCAAAAAGTAAATGCATTAATTGCAAAAGTTGAAGCTAAAGGAATAAATACAACAGAAGCAAAAACTTTTGTTAATACTTCAGACACTAAATTAACTGAAGCCAAAGCAAAAATAGCTGAGGCATCAAGTCTACTTTCATCTTCTACAAATCAACTTACTCCAGAAAACAAAGCAGAATTTAAAACTCTCGTAACAGATGCTCAAACTCTTATCAAAGAAGCTCATCAAGCTTTAAAAGATGCAATGAGGTCATTAAAAACTTCTCTTGTTGCTGAAAGAACTGCAAACAATCAACAACAACCAGATGATACTACTGACAACAACACTGAACCAGAAAACGATTAAAAACTAAAATAAAAAATAATCAATTTAAATTATGGAACCAGAAAAAAAATCACACGGTGCTCTTATAGGATCAATAATTATAGTTCTAATTCTGATAATCGGCGGAATCTATGTTTGGCAACAAAAGAAAAATAATGTTGAACTTAACCAAATAAAAGAAGAGCAACAAACTGTTAAAGAAGTTAACAGTCTAGAAGACGAAATAAACGAAACAGACACTGACGTTAACGTAGATTTGAGCGGGATTGAATAAACTAAATAAAAAATCCTATCAAAAAAATGCAAAATTACTGCGGTTTTTTGATTTGGTCTAAATATGTTAAAAATTTGAAATAAAAATACTTTTAATATAGTATGTAAACATGCTTAAAACAAACGTAAAAAAATTACCAAAAAGCGAAGTTGAAATTGAAGGAGAATTAGCAGCAGAAGCTTTTGAGCTTTATTTTGAAAAGGCTTTGAACAAAATAGGCGCTGAAGTAGAAGTAGATGGATTCCGAAAAGGTAAAGTGCCTCAGAATATTTTATTATCAAAAGTTCCTGAAATCAGAGTTCTAGAAGAAATGGCGGCAATGGCAATCGAAGAACACTATCCAAAAATTCTAGAATCAGAAAAATTAGATGTGATTTCAAGACCAGAAATTTCTATTACAAAACTAGCAAGAAATAATCCTCTAGAATTCAAAGTTAAAACAGCTCTAATGCCTGAAACAAAACTTGCTGATTATAAAAAAATTGCTAAAAAAATAACTTCTGAGATTACAGAAAAAGATAAAAATATAGAAGTCACAGAAAAAGAAATCGAAGACACTATCTTAGACATCAGAAAATCCAGAGCAAAAAAACAACACATCACAGAAGCAGTAGAAGAACACGAGAAACATAAATGTGATGATGAAAAATGTGAACACAATCATGCAGAAGAAAGTAAGGAAATAAAAGAACCAGAAGAAAAAGATTTACCAGAATTTAATGACGAGTTTGTGCAAGCACTTGGTCCGTTCAAAGACGTTGCAGATTTCAGACTAAAACTAAAAGATAATATAAAATTAGAAAAAGAAAATCAGCTAAAAGAAAAAACAAGATTAAAAATAGTTGAAGAAATAATAGAAAAAACAGACATTGATCTTCCAGAAATTTTAATCGATGTAGAATTAAATAAAATTCTATACAGAATGGAATCCGATATCGCGCAGATGGGCCTAAAATTTGAAGATTATCTAAAGCATTTAAACAAAACTGTAGATGATTTGAAAAAAGAATTTCACAAAGACGCAGAAAAGAAAGCAAAACTTGGCTTGATCTTGAATGAAATTTCAAAAATAGAAAATATCAAAGCAGATCCAAAACAAGTAGAACAAGAAGTTGCAATGATTTTGGAATACTACAAAGACGCTGACCCTGAAAGAGCAAAAATTCATGCTGAAAACGTGCTAACAAACGAAGCTGTGTTTCAGTTTTTGGAAAAGCAGCAATAGAGAAATAAAAAAATCCCCTTAGTCGGGGATTTTTTGATACTTTACTTTAGTTTAAAAAACTTATCATCTTTTTTCCTCGGACCTTGGATATTTTCATCTAGGACAAAATCATACCCTACTTTTATCTCTTTTCTATTCAATAATTCACCTTCAACACGAGAAATACCTTCAGGATTATTTTGTGATTTAAAACTTTTAAGGGCAGATTTCAATTCTTCTGTACTAAATTTAGAAATGTCTCCATATAAATAAAGATTGTTTCTACTTTCATTTAATTCTTTCATATATTTTTAAGTGTTAATCTAGTAATAATTCAATATTAATCTTAATCTGATCCTTTTGTCAATAAATAGTATTTGCTTTAACAATTTTACCAGTTTATAATAGTTTTATGTTAATCCCAACAGTTATTGAAAAATCACAATTCGGTGAAAGAGCTTATGATATTTATTCTAGATTATTAAAAGAAAGAATAATCTTCCTAGCTGGACCAATCGATGACAATGTAGCGAATATTGTAATCGCGCAACTTTTATTCTTAGAATCGGAAGATTCAAAAAAAGATATTTCTTTTTATATTAATTCCCCTGGAGGTTCTGTTACTAGTACAATGGCGATAGTCGACACGATGAATCATATTCGTCCTGACGTTTCTACTTTCTGTGTTGGACTTGCCGCTTCTGGCGCAGCGATTATTCTTTCATCCGGTAAAAAAAATAAAAGATTTATCTTACCAAATGCTGAAGTAATGATTCACCAGCCACTCGGCGGAGTAGAAGGACAAGCAACAGATATTGCTATCACTGCAAAGCATATTTTGAAAACAAAAGATAATCTAAATAAACTTCTAGCAAAAAACACAGGTAAACCACTAGCTCAAGTAGAAAAAGATGTAGAACGTGATTTCTTTATGGATGCAGATGAAGCAAAAAAATACGGAATCATAGATGAAATAATCACAAAATCTAAAAGCGGAAAATAAAATTAAAGCTGTTTTTCACAAAACCCTGTACACAAACAGGGTTTTGTTTTCGTCAAATTTTGTCTCTTTACATATATATAAATTTAGAGTATTATAAAAATATCGAATTTTAAAAATTATTTTGAAATCGGTTTATAGAAATATTCCATATTATGTTGATGTTAAATAGAAATTCAAATATCTTTTACTTTAGAAAAAAGGCTTGCCAGATAAGGGAAAATAAGGGAATTTAACCATAAAATATAATGGGTGTGTTTTTATAGGCCGAAAAAAGGTTTATGAGCACAACATTAATGATAATCCTAATCGGGGTTGTTACTCTCCTTTTGGGAGGGTTAGTTGGATACTACCTCAGAGTTATCGTCGCTCTAGGAAAAAGACGATCCATTGAAATCGACATCAAACAAATGATGGTCGGTGCAAAAGAAGAAGCGCAAAAAATAGTAGACGAAGCTAAAAGTAAATCAGAAACTACTTTGGCTGAGTTGAAAGAAGAAGAAAAGAAGAAAGAGCAAGAGTTCAAAGAGACAGAAAAAAGACTCATTAAGAAAGATGAGCTTTTGGATGCACGCCAACTTGAATTAAACAAGGAAGCAGAAAATTTGAAGCTTAAAATTGAAGAAATTAAAAAGATTCAAGAAAAAGTCCAGGGAATGGAAAATGAAAAAGTTGCTGAAATCGAAAGAGTGGCAAAATTGACTCAAGAAGAGGCAAAAGAAGAATTATTGCGAGACGTAGAAAAGAAATACGAAGAAGATCTTCTTGTAAGAATTCAGAAATTGGAAAATAACAATGAAGAGAAAATAGAAAGGAGGGCGAAAGATATTCTTGCGACTTCTATTCAAAGACTTTCTTCAAGTACAGCCGCTGAATTAATGACTACAAGTGTCACAATTCCAAACAACGAAATCAAAGGAAAAATCATTGGTAAAGAAGGAAGGAATATCAGAGCCTTCGAAAGAGTAGCCGGAGTTGAATTGATCGTTGATGATACTCCAGGAACTATTATTATTTCTTCTTTTGATCCAGTTAGAAGACAAGTTGCTCGCGTTGCTCTTGAAAACTTGATTCTAGATGGAAGAATCCAGCCAGCAAAAATAGAAGAACTAGTTGAAAAAGCACGAGAAGATATAAATAAAATTATTAAAGAAAAAGGAGAACAAGCTGTTTACGAATGTGGCATATTTAATTTTGATCCACGTATTGTTGTAATTCTCGGAAGGCTTTATTTCAGAACAAGTTACGGACAGAATGTTTTGCAACACTCTGTTGAAATGGCACACATTGCTGGAATGCTAGCAGAAGAATTGGGTGCAGACGTGCAGATAACAAAAGCTGGAGCATTGGTTCATGACATTGGAAAAGCTTTAGATCACGAAGCACAAGGAACTCACGTTGAAATTGGAATAAGAATTCTACAAAAATTCGGCGCTGATGAAAGAGTTATCACCGCAATGAAGTCTCACCATGAAGACCACCCTTATGAAACAATAGAATCTATCATCGTGCAAACAGCCGACTCTATCTCCGGAGGTCGCCCAGGAGCCAGAAGAGACTCAGTTGAAAACTACCTAAAACGTCTGCAAGAACTAGAAGCATTGGTAAACGGCTTTGATGGTGTTGAAAAATCATATGCTTTGCAGGCTGGACGTGAAATTAGAATTTTTGTTACCCCAGAAAAAGTCTCTGACGTAGAAGCCAAGATAATGGCCCGCGATATTGCTGCAAAAATAGAGCAAGAACTTAAATATCCAGGCGAAATTAAGGTAACAATGATCCGCGAAACTAGAATTATAGAATACGCTAGATAAAGTATTTTTTACTTGCCCTAAAAAAACCCTTGTTATATAATGGTTATGTATTAGTTTATAAGAAAAGGGTCGAAAAGTATTATCAAAAAATAACTTTTAAAACCTAAAAATATGAATAAACAAGCAATCGTTGAATTGGTACATGGAAAGCTTGGTGGTACAAAAGTACAGGCTGAAGAAGTAGTAGACAGTATCTTTGATTCTATCACTGCAACTTTGAAAAAAGGAGGTGAAGTTTCAGTAGCTGGTTTCGGAATCTTCTCAGTAAAAGCAAGAGCTGCAAGAATGGCTCGCAATCCAAAGACTGGAGAGCAAGTTAAAGTTGCTGCAACCAAAGTTCCAAAATTCAGAGCTGCAAAAGCTTTGAAGGACGCTGTAAAATAATATTTCTCTCGAGAGAAAAACAAAAAGCACTCTATTCATTAGAGCGCTTTTTGTTTTTAAATTTCATTTTATTTTTTTATAAATTCACTTTCGGCCTATACTGTATCGCTTCTAATATATGATTAGCTGTAATATCTTCAGAATCTTCTAGATCAGCAATTGTTCTAGCTAGTTTGATTACTCTATGATAAGCGCGAGCAGAAAGTGCAAGCTGTTCTGCGCTAGTATCTAAAAGATTTCTCACTTCGTCAGAAAGATGTACTAAATCAGATAAATCTTTTACATTCATTTCGCTGTTTGTTTTTATATCTCTATTATTTTTTCCAAATCTTTCTTTCTGAATTTTTCTCGCTTTAATTATTCTGTCTTTTATATTTTCACTTTTTTCTCCCGTAGCATCGTCACCTAATTTTTTATAATCAATATCACTTACAGAAACCCATAAATCTATTCTGTCCATAATTGGTCCCGAAAGTTTTCTTTTATATCTATCAAGATCAGACGGTTTGCAAATACAGCTTTTTTTCTTTGCACCAGCATTGCCACATGGGCATGGATTCATCGCAGCAACCAAAATAAAATTTGTAGGAAATACAGCTGAACCTTTTGCTCTGGAAATGCAAACTATGTTGTCTTCAAGCGGCTGACGTAAAGATTCTATTACTCTTTTATCAAATTCTGGAAACTCATCTAGAAACAAAACGCCTCTATGCGCCAAAGTCACTTCGCCTGGTTTTGGAAAAGTTCCACCACCAATCAGTGAAACGTATGAAGAAGTATGATGCGGTGCGCGAAACGGAGAAACAGAAACTAACTCTCCCTGCGTTACACCAGCTACAGAATGAATTCCTGTTATTTCTAGTACTTCTTCCGGAGACAAATCTGGCAACAAACCAGCAAAAGCTCTAGCTAGCATTGTTTTTCCAGTCCCGGGTGGTCCGTACATCGCAATATTGTGCCCACCAGCCGCCGCAATTTCCAAACCACGTTTTGCGCCTTCTTGTCCTCTAATATCAGAAAAATCTGCGCTTTTCATTTCTCTTTCATAATTAATTTCTGTTTTTAGTTGTACAGAAATCTGTGAAACACCAGAAAGATGTTTTACAACTTCTGTTAAACTCCCAACGGGAAAGATTTTTATGCCATCTATCAGCGCCGCTTCTATTGCGTTATCTTTTGGTAAATAAACTTCTTCAAACCCCTGAGCTTTTGCCTCTTGCACGAGCGGCAACGCGCCTCTGATACTTCTTAATGTTCCATCAAGCCCCAATTCACCTAAAAATATTTTCTTTTCTGGATCAAATTTCAAATCACCGGAAGCAAGCATATAAGCAAGCGCTATACCCAAATCAAAAAATGGCCCCTCTTTTTTTAAATCAGCTGGTGAAAGTGAAACAACTATTTTTTGATTTTTTGCTTTAGGAGAAACAAAACCAGAATTTTTGATAGCCGAACTAACTCTATCTTTTGATTCATCCACTGCTTTGTCGGGCAAGCCAACAACATTAAAAGCGTGCAAACCACGCGACAAATCAACTTCGATTGTAACAATCTGCCCTTTAAGCAGATTTACTTGTGCTGAGTAAACTCTAGCGAAACTCATATTTTAGTTTTTAGATTTTAGATTTTAATTAAAATTAAATTAACCAGAAAAATTATTCTTTTATTCTCGATTCCTTATTCTTTATTCTTCCAAATGCTTTTTGCAAGTCTGAGCGGAAGGATTCACTTCTAGTCTAGATTTCTCTATATCTTTTTTACAAACTTTACACTTACCAAAACTAACTTTATTCAAATTCTTCAAAGTTTCCAAAATAGCTTTCAACCTTTGCTCCAAAACATCTATCATTGAACTTTTTGCTTCAAAATCTTCAAACCTGTCAGCCATATCATTTGGATCTGATTCAGGTGTAGTGATTTCTTCAGGAACAGCTTCCCAATCTCCTGTTTCTGGGTTTAGCTTTCCCATATCTCTCATTTGTTCTAATAAAGTATCACGTTCTTTTTCTAATTTTTCTTTAATTTTTTTCTTGTCTAACATGGCTAAATTATAGCTTATTTAAATTAAGTAAAGCAAAAAAGTTATCCCCAGAATCTCTATTTGTTTTTTACTTCTTAACCTGGCTAGCAGCAAGACGGAGCATTACTTCTTTTGTCGTATTTTCTGAATTAGTTATTAAGACAGAAGTATTGTTTGCATAAACATACATTAAGACTATTTTCCCGTCATTATCTCGCAAAATTCTAGCATTTTTGTTTTGAACTATTCCGTCTTCAAAGTCTTTTGTCAGTAAATAATTAGTATCCGCATTTATCGGCACACCAAAAAATCCATGCAAATCAAAAAACATTTTGTATTCCCAAGCTTTCATCGCTTGAAAAATGTCACTCATTGAGCGATTTTGTAACAAAATAAACAAATTCTTTTCACTGCCGTCTGGTGAAACATTATTTAATACATTAGAAACCCCAATCAAATAATTATCACTTAAAAAAGTAGCTTTTTCTAGTGGCAAATTTCCACTGATTAAATTTATCAATTCTCTAAAACCAATAATTTTATTATCTTGAGTTAAGTAAATTCCTTCTATTCCGCCAACTTTTACATCTGTAGCTTTAGTTCTAACGTAGACAGACTGAGCTATTTTGTCTTTGGTTAAACCAGCAACATTAATATAACTTGTCTTGTCTAAAAAAATCATTGGTGTAAATTTTGGTTGGACTGGAGCCGTCAAAGTGTTCTTTCTATAAGCATTAATCCAAAAGAAGACACCAATAGCCGAGAAAAATAACAAAATACTTACAATAACAAAAACTTTATTTTTGTTGCTCGTCAAAGATTTATTTTTTTCTTCAGCTTCTTTCTGCTCTTGTTCTTCTATCAATCTATGAATTACACCACCTTGTCCAGTTTCCAAAACCTTTGCCATATCATCGGCAAAAGTCTGCGCTTTCACTTTTGGGACAAAATTTGCCGAATTTACTGTTTGTGTGTTTTCTTTATTTTCTTGATTTATTGGATTTTCTATTTTTACTTCTGAGTTTGAATTATTTTCAGACATGTTTATATTATAGCAGAAAATTAAATTGCCACCTCGCTCGAAAGACAAGATGGCAATTTAATTTTTATTTTAATTTTATTAATTTGAAATTTTATTAAGTGGATTTTTGAAAAAATCTTTATCTGCTTCTTTAATAGAAAGTCCCAGTTTACCATTTTCAGGATCTACTTTAATAACTTTCACAGGCACTATCATACCTTCTTTTATTAAGTCTTTGACTTTTTCTACTCGAAACGGAGCAAGTTCTGAAATATGCACCATACCATCAGTGGATGGATTCAATCTAACAAAAGCACCGAAGTCTGCTATTCTGACAACTTCACCTTTCAACATTTCACCAACTTTGAACTCATGAGTCATCTCTTCTATGATTTGTTTTGCTTTTTCTGCTGACCCATTCTTTCCAGTTAAGTAAACTTTTCCGTCATCTTCAATAGTAATTTCTGCTCCGGTTTTTTCTTTTATATCTTTAATAGTTTTACCGCCAGCACCGATAACTAGACCAATTTGATCTTGTTTAATTCTGATGATCAAAATCTTTGGAGCATTTTCAGAAATCTCTGCGCGTGGAGCTGCGATTTCTTTTGTAATTCTTTCTAGAATTTTTAATCTTGCTTCTTTAGACTGTCGCATAGCTTCGCCAAGAATTTTTACTGGCACACCTTCTACTTTCACATCAAGTTGAATTGCAGTCACGCCATCTTTTGTTCCAGCAACTTTGAAATCCATATCACCATGATGGTCTTCTGGTCCCTGAATGTCAGTCAAAACTTTATATTTATTTTCTGACTCATACATGAGTCCCATTGCAATTCCGGCAACTGGCGCTTTTATCGGTACACCACCATCCATGAGCGCAAGTGTACTACCACAAATAGAAGCTTGTGAAGTAGAACCGTTAGATGCCATTGATTCAGAAACAATTCTGATCGTGTATGGAAATTCTTCGACAGAAGGCAAAACCATCGCGATCGCTTTTTCAGCTAATGCACCATGTCCAACTTCTCTTCTGTTTGTGCTTCCCATTCTGCCAACTTCACCAGCTGAATACGGTGGAAAGTTATAATGATGCATAAATCTTTTTTCCATCTGAACTTGCAAACCATCAACAGTGTATCTTTCTTCTGGTCCGCCCAAAGTCAAAACTGAAAGCACGTGTGTGCCACCTCGGTAAAAAATTCCAGAACCGTGCAAAACAGAAGAAACTCCCCCAGCTTGCGCATACAAATCTCGAAATTCATCCATTTTTCTTCCGTCTGGTCTTCTGTCTTCGTGCACAGCTTTTTCGTGAATCAAACTGTTTTCTGTTTCATCAAATAAGTCATCTTCTAAAGTAAAATCTTTTCTATCAGTGCCAGCAAAAGTTTCTTTTACTAATTTATTCCATTCATTATGAAGCGCGTCTATTTCTTTTTTACCTGGTCCTGAAAAAATAGCAGCTTCCATTTTTGGCAAAATTTTCTCGTTAAATAATTTAACAGATTCTTCAGAAATATTTTCTTTTTCTATTACTCTTTTTTCTTTACCAATTTCTTTTACTATTTCTTTCTGCCAATTTTCTAATTTTGTAATTTCCAAACTTGCTTGATTTAGAGCATCTTCAAGTTCTTGTTCTTCAGTCTGATGCGCAGATGCTTCGATCATATTTACATTTCCTGCCTTTCCACAAACTGTTAAATCAAACTTATACATGTCGTCTTTTTCTCTCAACTTATATGAAGGATTTACAGTCAAAGCATCACTATCATATTTTCCAATTCTCACTGCGCCGACTGGTCCAGCCCATGGGATATCAGAAACTGCAAGCGCCAAAGAAGCCGCGTTCACTGCAAGAATAGTCGGGTCATTATCATCAACAGAAAGTACAGTTACAATAACTTGCACTGCGTGTCTGATAGATTGATCAAAAAGCGGACGTAAAGTTCTGTCTACAACTCTACAAGCCAAGACAGCTTCTTCTGATGGTTTTCCTTCTCTTCTTGTGAAACGTGATCCGAGAATTTTTCCTGCTGCGTAAAACTTTTCTACATAATCTACTGTTAAATTAAAAAAACCTAAACCTTCTTGTTTGTCTTTCGACATACAAGCGGTTGCAAGCACGATAGTTTCACCGTATTTGAGTAACACGGCTCCATGTGCTTGATCTGCTAAATCTGAGAAAATAGCAGTCATTTTTTTGCCGCCAATTTCTAATGTGTATTCTTTTTGTTTCATCCCGTTAGAGATAGAGAATCTTTAGATTCTCGTACCTTAATTTATAATTTATCGACTAAATAAATTTTTCTATTAATTTAATTCACATAATCCCATTAAACCATCTAATCTCTAACGGGATTCATACTTTTTTCTTCTGTTTCACAGAACAGAAGGTTTAGTTCGTATCCAGACTTTAGTATTGAAACATTTTTTGTTTCACTACTTTGTGTCCGAACGCGAACTGATTAACTTATAATTTCTAAGCTTATATTAGCATTTATAAAGCAAAAAGCAAAAGCCTCATGACGTGTGTCAAAGAGACTTTTGTTGTTGTTTTTATTAAATTTTTATTTAACTCCCATCAAATACTTTTTTGGATTCTCAGACATGTCCACAAAATCATCTGCTGTTTCACGAAGTTTTGCAGAAGTAGATTTTCCAAAAGACATTACTTCTACCTGCGTCATTGTTTGCAAATATTGCACCAACGGCACGAAGTCTCCGTCACCGGAAACTATTACAATAGTGTCGAGTCTTGGCGCTGTCTTGATAGCATCAACTGCTAGTCCAACATCCCAATCTCCTTTCTTTGTCCCTGTATGAAAAATCTGCAAATCTTTTGTTTTAGTTTCAATTCCTAATTTTGTTAATGCTTCAAAAAAATGTTTTTCTTCACCCGTTTCTGTTGTGATAACATATGCAACTGCATGCACTAATTTTCTACCGGCAACAGCTTCTTTCAAAACCGCACCAAAATTCACTCTCGCTTTATACAAATTTCTTGCGCTGTGATACAAATTTTGTGTATCTATAAAAACTCCAACGCGTTGTTCTTTATGTTTAATTACTGTCATATTATTTTGTTTATTTAAATTCAAATATTATTTTTTAAATCTCGACCTTTTTTTATTATATCATCTACAATGAAAATAAAAATTGCTCTAACTTAGTAGAGCAATTTTTGTAAAACAAATTATTTTAGATCCATCTTCTTCACTAGAGCTTCGTATCGTGCTTTATCTTTTCTTTGCAAATACTTCAAGTGAGCTCTTCGATCTGCAACCATTTTGATAAGACCTCTGCGTGAATGATTATCTTTTTTGTGTTTCTTTAAGTGCTTTGCCAATTCATCAATTCTTGCAGATAAAACAGCGACCTGCACTTCAGATGAGCCAGTGTCTTTGTCATGAACTTGGTGTTTCTTAATAACTGTTTGTTTTTTCTTTGTAGCTAACATGTTCTACATACTAACATAAAGTTATAATTTTCGCAAGTATCAACAAAACTAGCCAACTTTTATAAAAGTGCTATACTCATAAAAGAAACGACTTGTTTAATTTAACAAAGGAGGTAAAGATGAAAAATAAAAGTTTTTGTTTTTCTAATAGAAGGGAGGTATTCCTTCTCTGGTTCGGTTAACCTTATAACCGGTACGGCTCCTTATTTTTAAAAAAAAATTATAAACCATTCGAAACACCAGGCGTCCAAAGTGCGCCTGTTTTTTATTTTTAAATTTACTTATCAATAAAATTATATTAATAATAAAAAGAGGCTTTTCAAAAAGCCTCTTTTTTTATTTTCTTTCTTGAAATTTTCCATAATAATTCTTATATTCTCCCCTATCATCCTGAATTTTCATGGACCAGCTTTCAGAAGATTTTTTTAATAAATTCACAAGTTCTTCAACTTGAGATTTAAAAATTGGATCTTCTTTCGTTTGGTAAATACTCCTAGGCATAGAATAAATCTTCCCAGCAACAAAAACTTTTTTAGTTTCAGAAAAAATTTCTGGATCAACCTGCACCCAAAAGAAATCAATCTTTTGTAACTCGTCTCCGAGCATCAAAACTTTGATTTTCATTTCTACTCCGGGGCATATTTGGATAAAAGAAAGATAAATATAATCAACTTTCTCCGTCCAATTTCTTTCCATGCTTGGATATATCTCTAAAAGAGCTTTTTCATTTAACAAAACATCTTCCAGAGAAACAGAAATACTATCTCCTGTATTCAGGAGGATTTGTTGCGCTTCTGTTTTATTAATAAAAACGAAAAACACAACAATAGCAAAAAGAAAAAATATTTTTTTCATAACTATATGGTTTTAAATAAATACTATTTACCTTAAAAGTACCATAAATAAAATAAAAAGTCAAGATATATTGGTAATGTCTAAACACATTTGGCACTTTTTACTAGACTTAATAAATGAGTATTCA
>DAONFW010000004.1:0-44047 GCA_035403785.1 Minisyncoccota bacterium
AAACGCCAAATGAAATGTTAGAATTAAAAGTGACAAATGTGGTTAGTTAAAACACGGAGAACTAGAATTCAAAACCGACTCGGTTTTCTGACTTTTCACATTAAAATAATTCAAGACATTATTTATTCTCTCTTTTTTAACTTTTTCCATCTGAAGGCTCGTTTTTACATTAGCATTTTCGAGATCTTTGTTAATCGTTACAAAAAAATATGCCCCAAAAGCAATTGCAGCAAGAATAAAAATCAAAGAAACCACAATAAGCAACCTCCAATATGAATTAACATCTATATCAGCTTTTTCTTTTTTAAACTTTTTCGCTTTTTTAAATTTTAGAAAATCTAGTTTTATATCCATAATCTTAATCTTAATTAATATTGATTGGTCTTAATTTGTTTGAAATTAAAAAATATTTAATAAATCTTAAGGAACAAAAGTGACAAGTTTTATTTTAAACATACCTTCCCAAGGAAAGAGCTTGCTTGTTTTTTCGCTCTTGTATCCTTCGTCTTTGGAAGCTTTCTGAACATCTACTGCCAAAAACTCTATTTCATACGGTGAATTTTCTAGCAAAGTCAAAAACTGATAAATTGATTCGAAACTTCCTAAAACTTTTATGCCTACGATTAATTCTTTTGTATCTGGCAAAATATCAACTGAAGTAATTTCATCTTCTGCTCCAACTTTTGGGGCAAAGCTATCAATCGTATCCAAAAATGGCACTAAATTTGAACTATTTGCAAAATGTGTGCCAATTATTTCATTGTTCTGCTGAATAGATGCAACTGATCGCATTATCGTTTTTATTTCATTTCTTCTAGAATCTTCTATCTGCCATTCAGTTAAGGTTTTTTCTGAACTAGCATTATTTTTTTGAATTTCTCTATACAAAAACCAAAAAGCAATTGCTGAAAGCAAAAATAATATTATCGCCAACACTATGAAATTTTTTCTAAATCCGTATTTCATATTATTTCTCTGCTAAAAATAAACTTAAATAAAACTGAATATCAGAACCTTTTATAAAATTTGAAACTGGCAAATCAACTTGTTTAAAACTTTTATTTTCTTCTAAGGATTTTCTAAACAAAAGCAATCTTTCTCTACTTGGAGCCGTGCCATAAATACTTACTTTTTTTCCTACTACCACATCTTTATCAAAAGAAATTCTAGTGATTTTTATATCTGGCATTTTGTCTGAAATGATTTGATTTATTACTTCTTCTGAAACCAAAAAATTACTTGCCATAGATTTTTCAACTATTTTCATTTTTGTATCAATATCTTTTATCAAAAGAACCGTGTCTTTATCGAGTTGTGGAATAGTCTCACTTTTTTGAATTTCCAATTTACTTTCAGCTAATCTTTCTTTGTTCAAAGCCAAAAAGTAAGATGGCACCAATGAAATAATTGCTACAAAAACAGCCAAAGCTAAAGCAACGAAAAATACAACAATTAAGCGCAAATAAAAACCTTTTGCCATATTTTTTTGTTCTTCAATTGGAACTAAATTAATCATAGTTAAAATCTCCTAATGCTAATCCTAATGCAGTAGTGTAAGAAAGCGACTTTTTAAAATCAATCTTTGGTATCTTTTTTTCTACATTTAAAATATTTGTCCAAGAGTTAGCAACTTCTACTTTATGCTTCATACTGACAGAAAGATATTCTGTTAAACCGATCAAATTAGAATCGCCACCGCATAATAATATTTTCTCTATTGGAGGATTATCTTTTCCCTCTTCGTCTTGATGTGTGTGCCAATACAAAAAGTGTCTGTCTATTTCATCGCGTAAGATAGAAACTCCGTTTAACAAAACAGAAAACATTTCTTTGTTAATACTATTACGCTGCAAACCATATTGCTGTTTCATTTTTTCAGCCTCTTCAAAAGAAATATTGAAACTTTTTTGGATCAAATTGGTAAGCATGACTCCTCCAACATCAACCGTAGAAGTAAACATAACAACTCCTTTTGAAATAATAGAAATTCCGGTTCTTTTTTCACCGAAGTCTACTACCATATAAGTATTTGCATCGTCTCTTTTTATTATAGCGCGAGAAGCAGCTTGAGCTTCTGGCTCCATTGAAGCAACCATAATTCCAGCTTGTTCAAAAACAGAAAGATAGTCTTCAATCAAAAATCTTTGCATCGCAGCAACTTGTACAAAAACTCCAGAATTATCTTCTTTCAAAATTTCGTAATCAAAAATAGCTTCTTGAGCAGGAATCGGTATATGCTCTTCGAGTGATAGCTCGATTCCCTCTTTTATATCTTGCAAACCATTTTTTTCTAATTTAAGTCTAAATAGATAAAGCTGTTCTTCTGGCAAAGAAACGCGCACAGATTTGATATTGTGTTCTTTTTTTAAATCAGTAAGAATTTTTATAAGAGCTTTTGGTTGTTTTATTTTTCCGGACTCAATAATACCAGCTGGAACTTTGCACTCTCCATATTGTTCAATTTTTATCCCATTTTTTCCAACACCAAGTCGCACAAATTTCAATGATTCGTCAGAAACATCAAAGCCAAAAGATGGCATAGAAAGAAATTTTGGGATAGGAAAAAATCTATTATGTAAATTCTTGAACATTACTTATATTATACGATATTCTATTCTGCTTTGCTATCAGTTTTTTCAAAATTTTGCACACCATCCTGCATATTGTCTGTCTTGTTTTTATTTCTTTTCAAAAATTGAATTCCAACTGGGATAAAAGAAACAAAAATAATAGCCAACACTATCGGTAAAATATATCTGTCTACGTTATCTATATAGCTTCCCAAAAAGTAACCACCGAAAGTCATACTACCAGTCCAGACCAAACCTCCTAGAATATTCCAAAAGAAAAACTTTTTATACTTCATCTGTCCTACTCCAGCCATTATCGGCGCAAAAGTTCTAACAATCGGCACAAAGCGCGCTAAAGTAATAGTTTTATCTCCATGTTTTTCAAAAAAATTAGCAGTTTTTTCTATATTTTTTTTATTCCAAAAAAAAGAATTCGGCTTAGTAAAAATCCTTGGTCCAACTTTTTTTCCAAACCAATATCCAACAGTATCACCAAGAAAAGCACAAATAAAAGCACCAAAAAACAGGAATGCAATATTAAAATGCCCAGCAGATGCCAAAATTCCTGCAGTGAAAAGCAAAGAATCTCCGGGCAAAAAGAATCCAAAAAATAATCCAGATTCAGCAAAAATAAATAAAAAAACTCCGATCAGTCCAATGGTTTCTATTAGTGGCAAAATTTCAAAAATGTGTGGCATAAAAAATTATCTCGCATGTGTTCCAACTGGAATTTCATCATTTGGCTCTAATAAAGAAAATTTGCCATCTTCTGTAGAAAGCGCAAAAATCATTCCGTTACTTTCAAAGCCTCTGATCGTTCTTGGTTCAAGGTTTGCAACAAACATACATTTCTTCCCAACCAAAACAGAACAGTCTGGAAAATATAGAGCAATTCCAGAAATAATCTGCCGTGGTTTTTCTTCACCTAAATCAACTTCTAGTTTTAACAATTTATCAGTATCTGGAATTTTTTCTGCACTCAAAATTTTTCCAACTGCAATATCTATTTTTTTAAAATCTTCTATTTTTATTTTTTCCATAAATTTTTGAATTATTTTTTATTAATCTTATCTAGATATCTTTGCAAAATTAAAGCAGCAGCTGAATCGTCTATTTTTTTTGTTTTCTCACTTTCAGCTTTTTTTACTTTTCTCGCATTATATTTTTCTTTACCTTCCCTTCCCCGCGCTTCAACAGAAGTAAAAAATTCTTTTTGAAAATGAACGGGTTTTGCGAGCGCAAAAATTTCTTTAACAAAATCTTTTATTTCGCCCATAATCTTATTTTCCTCTCCCGTTAAACTCAAAGATTCTCCAATTACAATTTCATCAATTTTTTCATTTTTTATAATGTTTTTAATATAATCAGTAGCGTTTTTGTCGTTTAAAACAATTTCTTTAGGGAAAGCGAGCTTGCCCTCTTCGTCCGAAACAGCCAAACCTATTCTTTTTGACCCAAAATCTATGCCTAAAAATCTCATACAGAAATACTAGCATAAAAACGACTTTTCTGATATTATTCAAACATGAGTCCATTATATCAAAGCAATTTAATAATGTTTTTGATTCTTCTTTGGACTATTCCATGGAAACTTTTTGGTCTATGGACAGCAGTAAAAAAGAATCATAAGATCTGGTTTGTTCTTATGGTTGTCTTCAATACTGTAGGTATTTTGGAAATAATCTACATTTTCTTTATTGCAAAGAAAAAGTGGCCAGAGGTAAAAAACTCTTTTGTAAGAGCTATTACCCCAAAGAAAGCTCCAAAAGCATCTAAAGAAAACAAAGAAGAAACAAAAAAGGAAGAAGAAGTTAAATAACATAAAAACAGAAGACGCAAGAACGAAAGGTTGCTTTCACAAATCGTCTTCTGTTGCGGAGGAGGCGTGGCTGAGTGGTTGAAGGCACTTGTCTTGAAAACAAGAGACTCTTAACGGGGTCCGTGAGTTCGAATCTCACCGCCTCCGCCAGAAAAATAAAGTATCGGAAGATTCAAATACCTTAAATTTAATATTTAAGGTATAATCTTATTATGGAAAATTCAAATTTTACAAAAAAAGAAAATTTTAATCCAGAATTTGAAATTATCAAATCTGAAGATTTATTTAATGAAATCTATAAAGGAGGCAATCTACCAGATAAAAGATTTTTTCCTTTTGAAAAGGGTGGTGTCTTTAAGTATTTTGATGTAAATGATATTCCAAGTATATACACAGAAGAAAAAGAAAGAAAAATTTATCCGGCTATAAAAATTCAAAATCTTATTGTTGCTCTATCAGAATTGGAAAAGAATCCTTATAAAGAAAACAATTTATGGATTAAATTTATTTCTGTTGATCCAAAATATCAAAACAATGGATACGCAAAGAAATTAATAGAAGAAATATTTAATTACGCAAAAGAAAATAATTTTTCTCTAACAAATTCAATATATTCAGATGAGGGGAAAGAAAAATTGAAACATATAGTAGAAGAATTAAAAGAAAAAAGTGGAGTTAAAGTAGAAAACTCACAGGGATAGTTTAGAGTCATCTAAACGTGCTAAAATACCCTTATTAACATTAATATCGTGGGTACTGAACTCACATGGCCCGCAACTAAAAAACACCAAAGTGGTGTTTTTTGTTTTGTCTCTGGTGTATAATATAAACATGGCAAACGAAAAAGAATTTGATTTATTTTCTTGGAGTGCTCTTGAATATGAAGAAAAAGAAAGAAGCGTAGACTGGTTCTGGGCTCTTGGAGTCATTGTGGTTGCTGGTTCTGTAGCTTCAATTTTGTTTAAGAATTATTTTTTTGCAATGCTTTTGATTATTGCTGGAATTCTTTTAGGATTTTTTGCAATCAAAAAACCAGAAACCGTGAATTACGCTCTTACCAATAAAGGTTTCAAAATGAAAACTCGTCTTTATCCGTATGAAGAACTGAAAGCTTTTTGGATACAAATAGAAGTACCTAAAAAAGATATTAAAAAACCAATTTTGTTTTTAAAATCAAAAAGAATCTTCCTTCCTATTTTGTCTATACCGATAGATGAAGAAATTGCACCAAAAATAAAAGAAATTCTATCAAATAAAAATATTCCAGAAGAAGAAATGCATGACCATATCTCTGATAGAATCATGGAAAATCTTGGCTTCTAAATTTTGATTTTTTACAAAAAACTGTTAATCTAACAGTATCCTCTCGTCGTTCAAAGCCGACGCAGAGTCGGCTCTCCGACTTTACGTCGGAGTGGATAAAAATATGAACACCAATCAAGCATATGTTTATATACTAAAAAACGACTCTGGTAAATTTTATATTGGAAGCACAAATGATTTAAACCGTAGACTCAAACAACATAAATCTGGACACACACAAACGACACATAATATGGGATCTCTTAAATTAGTTTTAAAACAAAGCTATCCATCACTCGAAGTTGCCAGAAAAATAGAAATAAAAATTAAAAAATTGAAACGTAAAGATTATATTGAAAAAATGGTAAAAGAAGGTTATATTAGACTAGAAGTCTAGAATCCTCTCGTCGTTCAATGGATAGGACGCAACTTTGCGGAAGTTGCGATGCAGGTTCGATTCCTGCCGAGAGGACATGAAAAATGATTTTATGCAAGAAAATTTATACCCGATGCGAATAAACAAATATCTAGCGCTCAAGCAAATTTCGACCAGACGTGGCGCAGATGAACTGATTTCAAAAAAATTAGTTTTTATAAACGGAAAAGTTGCCCAACTTGGAGATAAAGTAACCGAAAAAGATGTAGTAGAATTAAAAAAGAATAAAAAAGAAGAATTAAAAAAAATAGTTTATTTCGCATATTACAAACCAGTCGGCATAGAAACACCCGAAATAATCCAAAATATTAAACATAAAGACTTGTTCCCTGTCGGAAGGTTAGATAAAAATTCACACGGACTAATTATTCTGACAAACGACGGCAGAATCACAGATAGATTACTAAATCCAAAATACACACACGAGAAAGAATATTTAGTAAAAACAAAAGAAAAATTACGCTCTAATTTTAAACAAAAAATGGAAGCTGGCGTAAATATAGAAGGCTATCAAACAAAACCATGCAAAGTGCAAATCGTAAACGAAAATACTTTTAAAGTAATTTTGTCAGAAGGTAAAAAACATCAAATTAGACGCATGTGCGCTGCCTTGTTCCAAGAAGTAGCAGATTTGAAAAGAATTAGAGTTCTAAATATCAAACTCGGCACATTAAAGCCAAATCAACTAAAAGAAATAAAAGGAAAAGAGCTAGAAGAATTTCTAGCTCAGGTTTTCCAAAATTAATTTATTTTTTAATCTTTCTTAATCTCTCGCCCAGTCTTTCAACTCTTCGTAGCTAGCACTACCGCAGATAAATTTCTTGTTTTTTGTGTTGTAAAAAAACGGCACACCACCGCACATATCTTTATCTAATTCTAAAAGCTTTTGCTCGTTTTCTTTGTTGTGCCAAACTTCTAATTTCTCTATTTGCACATTTTCTTCTTTTTCCAAATGCACTACAAGCTCATGCATATCTATGCAATGCGGGCACTCTGTTCCATAAAATTCTAAAAGATGACTCATTTTTTATTTTTTTATTATTATCTAATAATTATTTTAAAACAAAAAATCACTATTTTTTAAATAGCGACTTTTTGTTTTTATTTAACTAATCTTGTTAATCTAGACTTTTTGTTAGCAGCATTGTTTTTCTTAATAACACCCTTCTTGGCTGCTTTGTCTATTGCTTGATAAGCTGCACTAAGCATTTTTTCAGCTGCTTTCTTGTCAGTTTTTGCTGTTTTTTCTATCTTCTTGATCTGCTCTTTCATTTCTTTCTTTCTGCGATCGTTAACAGCTTTCTTACGAGAAGAAACTCTTATTGCTTTTTTGGCTGATTTTGTAATTGGCATATGTGATTTAATTTAACAGAAAATCCAGAAAAAGGCAAATTTTAAAGAAAACATATTGTGCTATAATTAACCCATGATCGGAAGCATAAAAGGTAAGATAATTTTAAAGAAAGACAAATTTATATTAGTAGATGTGGCTGGAGTTGGCTACAAAGCTTTTGTCTCCCCTAGTGATGCTACTTTTATGAAAAAAATGGGAGATGAAGTTTTCCTTTGGACTTATTTGCACGTACGCGAAGATGCGCTGGATTTGTTTGGTTTTAGTGAATATGCAGAATTAGAATTTTTTCAAATGCTCTTAAACGTCTCAGGAATTGGTCCAAAGTCTGCTTTAACTATTTTAAGTATCGCAACTGTAAACACGCTCAAGAAAGCAATCGGCTCAGGTGACATTTCTTATCTGACAAAAATTTCAGGTATTGGCAAAAAGACTGCTGAAAAAATTGTAATAGAGCTAAGAGATAAATTAGAAGACTCTGGCACAGATAGTAATCTGCAAGGCGAATTAGACGCGCTAGAAGCGCTCAAGTCTCTCGGCTACTCACAAGCAGAAGCACGCGAAGCACTCAAAAAAGCGCCCACAGATGCAGATACTAATACAAAAGTACGTGAAGCGTTGAAAATTTTAGGAAACAAATAATTTAACTAAATAAAACAATATGCCTGAATTACCTGAAGTCGAGACAACTGTTAGAGGTTTGAGAAAAAAAGTTTTGAACTTAAGTATTTTAGACGTTTGGACTGATTTAAAAACTAAAGATCCTAGAAAAAAAGATACAGTTGCTGATCCGAAATATTTTCCTGTGTTTAAAAAAGAAATAAAAAATAAAAAAATAATTTCAGTAGAACGAGTAGCAAAAAATATTTTGATAAATTTATCAGGCAGTCCAGCCAAGACTATTTTGATTCATATGAAATTAACGGGCTATTTATTTTATGGAAAAGATCCAAAAATAAAATTTGCTCACGTAATTTTTTCTCTTTCAAATAAGCACTATCTAGTCTTTTCTGATATGCGAAAATTCGGAAAAATTACTTTATTAGACACAAAAGAAGCTCACGAAACCAAACATTTGAAAGGCATTGGCCCAGATCCATTGAGTAAAGAATTTACTTTAGAGAAATTAAAAGAAGTTTTAAACAAAAAACCAAATGGCAAAATCAAGACTGTCTTGTTAGACCAAAGTATAATCGCCGGCATTGGTAACATCTATTCAGACGAAATTCTATGGTACGCGGGCATCCATCCAGAAAGAAAGATATCGCAAATCAAACCAGAAGAATTTAAAAAATTACACAAATTTATAAAAGAAGTTTTACAAAAAGGAATAAATTTTGGTGGTGATTCAATGTCTGATTACCGAAACATAAATGGCTTACCAGGAGAGTTTCAACTTCAACATCAAGCCTACCAAAGAACTGGGGAAAAATGCAGGAAAAAAGGCTGTGGCGGTGTTATAATTAGAAAAGTTATTAATAATAGAAGCGCACATTTTTGTGCTAAACATCAAAAATAATTATGGCAATAAGAGACTTACTTGGGCTAATACTTATTCTTGCAGTGCTATGGGTACTTTGGTTTTTCACTGGTGGAGCTGGTAGTAAAGATACAGACAAACCATTTCTAAAACCATTATCACCGGTAGGCACAGGAGAAAAATACGGACCACAATAAAAATATTTTCCAAAAACCACAGAATTAACTTTCTGTGGTTTTTATATTTCTAAAATTCTAAACAAAGCAATTCCCGTCGCGACTGAAACATTCAGTGATTCTTTCTTCCCTTTCATTGGAATCTCGGCTATCACATCACATTTTCTTAAAATATTTTTGGGCAAACCAGTCACTTCTGTACCAACAATAAATACATTTTTTTCCGACAATTTCACTTTTTTATAATCAACAGAATTCTTGTCTTGTTCTATCGCTATTATTTTATATTTTTCTTTTTTTAATTTATTTAACAAAGCAGAAAGATTTTGTTTGTACTCCCAAGGAATCGTTAGCTCAGCACCAAGTGCAGATTTTGCAATATCTTTTCTGGTTCTGTTAAATTTATCTACAGGACATGGTGAAACTCCAGTCAAAAAAATCTTTGAAATACCAACTGCATCCGCTGTTCTGAAAATAGCCCCTACGTTTTGTGCGCTACGAATATCCGGGAGAATTAAAATATTTTCCCCTAAATTTTCACGGGCAAGTTGATTTTTTAGCATATTTGATATATTATCACAATATTGTAGAAATATCCGCCCGTAGCTCAGCTGGTAGAGCAGCTCCCTTTTAAGGAGAAGGTCCTCGGTTCGATCCCGAGCAGGCGGACAAACAAGTTAAACAAATTCAAGCAAAAACTGCTCAAAAACAGCTTCATCGTCTAATCCCCGTTTTCTTGCTTCGGGTAATAAATACGAAATTTTTTCACAGAATTTTTGCAGCTCTTCTAGTTTAAATTTTCTAAAATTATTTTTTAGAATCATGTCTTTCGCCTTCCAAAACAAAATTCCAACCAATTCTTCCATCACCACATCCAGATCCATAGCTTGTCTAAAATAAATCCAAAGTTTTAACTTGTCTCTATCTGCAAAAGCATCTGCTAAAAGAAAACTATTAAATTTTTCTCTTTTTTCTTTTGGTAATTCAAAAATACTTAATTCTGTGCGAACTTTTTTGAAAGCATCAATAGTTTTTTTGTCTAACTTCCCTTCTAAAAAAACAAAATCATTACTAGAATCTTTTATTAAATCTAATTTTTCTAAAATAAAATCTTCAAACTCTTGTCTTTCAAAAATATTTTCAAAAAAAACGAAACTCTTGCTTGAGAACAAACTGTTTCCAGAATAAAAACTTTCAATTTGAATTGGGGTAAAATCATTTTTGCCAATAAAAAAAATATCAGCTTCTTTTTTAGATATTGAATCTATAAAATCCTCATAAGTTTTGCGTTTTGTTTTAGCGTCGTCGCCAGCAAAAAGATAAATCATAAACTAAAATATTACGTCTTTTTTATATTCTATATAAGCTTTCCCGTACTTTTTTTCCAACAAACTTTTTTCTTTTCTCAAGAAAACAAATCTTGCAAAAAAAGAAGCAACTATTGTAAATAAAATAACAGAGACTGAATTTACAATTACTCCAAAACTCAACATCAACAAAAAGATTCCTATATTCGTTGGATTTCTTAGATAACGATATGGTCCTTTTTTAAAAGATTCTTTTGTAATATTTTCTTTTTTAAAATTTTTTGTACTTTTTTGCGCCCAAAAAATAAGCACCGAAGACAACATCAAAATCACAGCGCTTAAGCTTAACAGAAAATCACTTACATGAATTTTTACAGGAAAAGCCGCTGAAAAAATCAACCCAGCAAAAAGGGCAAAAAGGTAAACGAGATAAGACTGCGCAAGCACTCTATGAATTCTCGGCCTGCGTTGTTCTTTTTCTATTCTTTCTTTTTCCATTACACTTTAACTATATCATCTAAAAAACGAAAAGTTAATTACTTTACTTCAACCAAATTTTTACCAGAACCAGTATGAACTTCTATCGGGATTTCTGTTTTTAACTGTAAATAAGACCTTTCTAAGACTGTTTCCATTGCATTTTTTATTATTTTTTCGGCTTTTTCTAATACATCTTCTTCGACTTCATAAACTAGCTCGTCATGAATCTGTAATATCAAATGCGCTTTTTCTAACAAACCGGCTTTTTTCAAATCTTCTTCTGCATAACGAATAGCCAGTTTAATAATATCAGCAGCTGTCCCCTGTATTGGCGCATTGGTAGCCGTCCTTTCTGCCATACTTCGCAAATATGGAATTCTAGATTTAATATTTGGAAAATTTCTTTTTCGACCAAACAAAGTTTGTGAAAAACCATTTTTTACTGCAAAGTTTTTTACTTCTTCAAGATAATCTCGAACCTCAGAAAATTGCCTAAAATAATTATCGTAAAACTTTTGCGCTTCTTCTCGTGTACCTCCCAAATTTTTTCTGAGAGCCGAAACTCCCATACCGTAAATAATTCCGAAATTAATCACTTTCGCTCGACGACGCATTTCTCTATCTACTTTTTCAATCGGCACACCAAAAACAAAAGCTGCGACACCCGAGTGAATGTCTTTTCCATCCGCAAATATTTTTGTCATTTTTTTGTCTTTTGAAAGAATTGCAACAACACGCAACTCGATCTGGCTGTAATCCAGCGCCAAAAGTTTATGCCCTTTTTCTGCCACAAAACCCTCGCGGATCTTTCTACCAGACTCTGATTTAATAGGCAGATTTTGCAAATTTGGTTCTTGTGAAGCAAATCTTCCAGTCGTTGTTCCGTTTTGCAAAAACTTTGCATGCAGCCTGCCATCGTTTGCAACTTTTTTGGGAATCACATCAATATAAGTAGACAAAAGTTTTTGTAATTCTCGATAAGCCATTATTTCAGAAATAATCGGATTACTTTCTTCCAACTCTTCTAAAACAGAAATTTTTGTAGAAACAGCTCCGCCAGCGGTTTTCTTTTTGCTTGATTTTATTCCCATCTTTTCAAACAAAACTTCTGCTAGTTGCTTTGGGGAATTGATATTAAATTCAGTGCCAGCTAGTTCATAGATTTTCTTTGTAATTTTATCCAATTCTTTATGAAAATCTTTTGATAAATCTTCAAAATATTTTTTATCAATTAAAACTCCACAATCTTGCATTTCTTTAACTATCGGAATTATCGGCTTTTCTATTTCTGTGTAAATTTTATCTAGACCTTCTTTTTCTAATTTTTTAAATAAAAATTCATAAGCTTTTTCAAATGTTTTTTCTTTTGTATAAAGCAAAATGTCTTGCAAATCAGGATTCGTTTTATCAGAATTCAAAAGCCAAAGAGCAATTCCAGCCTCTGTTAGCTTGTTTTGATCAATATCTTCTTCTTTTTCTGAAAACATAGATTGCGTTTTTAGTTTTACTTCAGAATCAGCGCCAACCTGACTATTATTATTACTCCCATTAATAAAAAAGTTTTTTATTCGCGCAAACAAACTCTTGAATTCGAATTCCAAAAACATTTTTTCTATTTTCTGCATGTCTGCGTTTTCCCAAAAGGTTTTTTCTGATAATTCAAAATCTATCGGCGCATCTTTTCTAATCGTTGCTAAAGTTTTTGAAAACAAAGCCTCTTCTTCGTTCTGCTTTATCAAATCTATAATTCTTTTTTTTATTCCTGCTTTAACAAACTGATCTTCATCTTTTTTTATTTTTTTATAGATTTCTTCTATCGAGCCAAAATTTAAAATCAAATCAGTTGCAGTTTTTTCTCCAATTCCTTTTATACCAATAATATTGTCAGACGGGTCACCTCTCAGCCCTTTGTAATCAGGCAGAAGTTCTGGTTTAAAACCAAATCTTTTTATCACAGCATCTTCGTCATAAAGAATAGTGTCGTTAATTCCTTTTTTCAAAGTGTAGACCTGCACTTTTTTATCATCAACCAATTGCATTGTATCCATGTCACCAGATGCAATAATTATTTTTATTTTTTTATCTTTTTTAAATTTTTCAACAATCGTGCCGAGAATATCGTCTGCTTCAAAACCAGGCGCGTCATAAATTGGGATATTAAACGCCTCGAAAATTTTTCTAGAAGCTTTTAATTGTGAAATAAGTCCTTCGTCTGCTTTTGCTCTACCCGCTTTGTATTCTGTGTAAGCTTCATGACGAAAAGTTTTTTGTGGTAAATCATAACAAGCAGCAATATAGTCTGGCTTTAACTCAGTAATTATTTTCATCAACATGCTGGCCAGCCCGTACAAGGCTCCCGTCGGCTCACCTTTTGATGACAAAAACTCAGGCAAAGCATGATAAGCCCTGTGGATAATCGCATGAGAATCTAACAAAACAAGCGTTTTTTGATTTTTTGCTTCTTTTTTCAGCGCCATATTATGTTTAATTATAACATTTTAAATAAATAAAAAAGCGGACATTCTTGCCCGCTTCATTTTTGTTAAAAACTTTAGCCATCAATTCCTTCCCTTCCAGGAAATTTTGTTGCCATAGTTCCAGCCCATGCAACATAATCAGGAGATTCGGGGTCCTTATCCAGCAGCACGAAACTTTCTTCGGGAGTAACCGGTGGTTTGGAAAGTTGATTTTCAGTCTGCTCAACCATGCCTGAAATTTCTGTTGTTCGCCCATCGGGGCCACCAACAAGGATAGTCTTTTTTACTTTCATGAGATTTGTATTTAATTTAAAAAATTTATTAAGAACAAAATTAGTCAAACAAATTATACATTATATAAAATAAAAAACAAGAGCTTATTTTTTCTTTATTTTAAATTTCCTGTGCCCCTCTTTTGTATGTAAAATTTCTATCTTGTGATGTTTTTTAGGAATAGCTTTTTTGACATTTTCTGGCCATTCGATCAAAATTAAATTATTTGGATCTGCCACAATATTTTTCCAACCCAAAACATCAAGTTCTTTTTCGTTTTTTAGTCTATAAGCATCTAGGTGATATAAATTTTTGAATTTATTATTTTTTGATTTAATTTCGTAGCGTTTCATTATCACAAAAGTAGGACTGTTTACTTTTCTTTTGACACCTAATTCTTTTGCTAAGAATTTAGAAAAAGTTGTTTTTCCTGCACCCAAATCCCCGTGTAAACATACAACACACGAATTTTTATTTGTGTTATTCACACAGGTTTTTAAAAAATCTTTTGCAATTTTTTCTGTATCTTCAGTTGTTCTTGAAAGTTTCTGCATCCCATTAGAAATTTTAATTAATAATTTTTATTTTATTTCCCGTAAGTTGAATTTCTAACGGGACAAATGTTTTTTCTATTCTAACACAAAAACACCCCGTTATTAACGAGGTGTTTTTGCTTTTTATTTTTTAGTTAGGATAATATTGATTATTCTTTTGCTTTTTATTGTTCATGTATCTTCGAACAACCAATAAAATAATTAATACGATTAGAATCAGCAATAGCCAACCCAAGAGACTCATTGAGAAAATTCCACTGAACAAAGATGCTGCTCCAAGAGAAACGCCGGTTTTTGGAATGTTTATAACATAAGCAATCGCATTTTCTTGCGCGCCGTTTGGGTTAGTATAAACAAGGGTTGCAGTTGTTACTAATTTATCTGCAATAACAGAATTAATTTTTGCATCAAGATAAATTTCTCCTTTTGCATTTTTTACCAAATCACCCAACGGCACATTCAGAATGTGGTTCACATTAGAATAAGAACCATGAGATGTATTAGTCATTTCAATGCCGTCTGGAACAATTACTTGAATCAAGGAATTTTTAAGAGTTGTTTTTCCGATATTTTTGTATTTTATTGTGTAGTTGATAGTGTCTCCTCTTTTAACAAATTCAAATCTGTCTGTAATTTCGAGCATAATTGGGGAGCCATTTTGAGTATAAACTGTATTGGTTGTATGAACTACAGGAGTAACAACCGCTGGTGCTGTATCGCTTACGGTTCGAAGAGTAGTGGTTGATCCAAAAGCATTTCCACTTTCACAATTTGAAACAAGTCTGTAATAGTAAACTGTGCCTGGAATCAAATTATATAAAGTTTCACTAAAAGAAGAATTACCACTTACATTTCGAGCGGAAGTCCTTGAACCAAGACTTGATGTTAAGCCATATTCAAAATACGTACTTGCAGAACTTGGGCTAACAGTAATTCCGTTTAACGTAGCAGAAGTTTTTGAAACACCAGTTGCAACAGAAGTCACTCCGCAAGCTCCGTGATATGCAGCACCCGTCATAGAAATTGTGACTCTTGCTGTGTCTGTATTTCCGTTTGAGTCATAAGCACTCAAAACATAAGTTGTAGTAGTTGCAGGATAAACTGCCCTGCTGCCACTTGCATTCACATTTCCAATATTAGAAATATAAACAGATTCACAACCGTCAGTATCCCACGTTAAAGTAGCTGAAGAGCCGTCACTCACAGAAGTTTTGTTTGAACGAAATTCTGAAATTTCACAAACAGTATCATCATTATTATTTCCATTTTCATCTGTTGTGAAATCTTTTACGTCACCACAAACAAGTTCGTCATCGCCATCGTTGTTTTCATATTGAACACAGATAGTATAAAAATAATCAGTGTCTTCATCTAAAGAAGTAGCGTCAAAAGTGTAAGTTTCATCTCCGTCCAAACCAGTATCAACTCTTTCTTTTTGTAAATCGTCACCGTCTTCATCTACTTCGTTGTAAGTAGAATAATCATCTTGCACATCTCCGATTTGATCTTCGTCCTGTCCGTATACAAAGAAAACAACTCCGTTGTCATAATCATTCATATCAACAAAGCCTTTTAATCTTGCAGAATCAGAATCGATAGAACTTGCTACTTTTGTATCTGCTTCAGGAATATTATCATTATTATTGTTGCCATTATTAGAAACTGTCACAGTGACAGACTGTGTATCTGTAGTTCCTCCAGAACGTGATGCGGTCAAAGTATATGTCGTTGTGGTGGTTGGAGATACTGTGCGAGAACCAGAACCAATAGGTGTTACTGTTCCAATATTTGAAATAGAAGCTGAAGTACAGTTATCTGTTGTCCAGGACAAAACAGAATTATCCCCAGCTTGTATTGTGCTTGGATTTGCAGAAAAATCTGTTATTGAACAAGTAGAACTTACAATAATAGGATTCGCAACTTTAAATACAACTAAAAGCACTCCATAATTCTCCCAGCCTGGAGGAACAGAACCAACAGATATTTGTTGTCCATCTTTATCTGTCCAGCTTTCTGTATCAGTGTCAGATAAAACAGCACTTGCCCCTTCCATTAAGTGAGTAGAACTATATGCAACTGCTTGAGCAGCAGACAAGTTCAAATTTACAGTACCAATAGTTTGAGTTCCACCTTGAGTTGAAGTCATTTTTCCAACAAATTTATAAGAAGTTGGACTCACATATGTTTTCGTGATAGAAGCAGTAACATTCGTAAGAGTACTATTTGTATTATTGTGATAATACATTGCAACGTTCACTGTATCTCCTGGATCAGCAGTTACAGAAGTAGCAGTCCAACAGTTATTAGAACCATGTTGAATATTTCCATAAACACCAATTCCAATAGCCGGATTACAATCACCAGTTTGTCCGTTAAAAACGTTAGCGGCAAAAACACTCTGTCCTGCAAAAAGCAAAACAAAAGCAAAAACTGCAATTATTATTTTTTTCATAAAATTTTTCATCCCGTTTAGAAGTTAAACTAATTTACTTTATTTTCAAAATATATTAGCCAACTTATTTTTATTTTTGTAATTTTGATTCCCGAAAGTTAACTTCTAACGGGATTCATATTTTTTTATATTTTATTAACTTACAATTTTAAACTTTCAATCAATCCAAATTTTTATTTATTAAAAGCTTAAAAAAGTAGTGGAAGACAAACAAAATTTATCTTCCACTAAAATATTTTATAACCCTACCCCTGTTATTTATGAGTCCCTCCCGGAGCAAACGAAGAGACAAAAAAATGAAAAAATCATATTACGGCCGGCCACCTGAACCGGAACCAGCTCCGTTGCCACCTGGCATGGAACCATTACCACCGGTACTGGTTCCGTTACCGCCCCCAAATCCAACTGTTACGTTGGACGGACGTGGGTTTCCGGTGTTTACATATCCTCCTTGACTTGGCGCAGGATAATTCATTGCACCATGGTCAACATAACGATGGTTATTTACATAACCACCATTACCACCAGGATAACCTCCCCCGGAATAAAAAAAGTTTATTCCACCACAACACTGCTGTTGTGGTTGATAATAATTATTATCGGGATAGTTAGTTGCACCGTAACCTACGGTTACGGTTTTTCCAGCTGTCCGAATTTTTTCGTTCGGATTACTGGAAATTATTTGTTGTTCAATGACAACTGTCGTATAGACAGTATCACGAACAACAACTGGCTGTATTGGTGCCGTTTGTGCAACTGCTTCAAAAGCAGCACACAAAAGAATATTTCCACAGTTCCCCTTTATGAGGGGAAAGGATACTCCGTTGAAACGGAAAACCCACACAAAACCATGATAGGCATGGCCTGTTGAGGTTTCCATTTTCTGAGTGGAAGCATTCCACCCAGAATTTTGGTAAGCCCCTTCTTGAAGAGTTACCTCTTCAAGAAAAAGTTTAGAAAATATCCACGACACGTTTGCGGTGGTTACCGCAAAGGAAAGCTTTCCCTGAACCGCAGAAACCAAAAGGTTTCTGTATTCAGAACTTTTTTTAGTGCTAGCGAGCGAGAAATTCTCGAGCTCGCTTTTTGACGGGCTGGTGTAATTAAACACCGGACCAGTTTGTGCAAAGCACTCAAACCCGAAGGCAAATGCAAGCACAAAAACGAATAGAACTACTATTTTTTTCATTTTTTATTTTTTTTAGTTTGTTTACCAGAATCACTTTAAGAAACCAAAGAAACTCTGATAAACAAACTAAAAATGGGGTTTTAAAGAACTGTTTTTCTTGACCGTATTTCTGTATAAAGTATACCACTTTTTAAATAAAAAGTCAAGTATTTATACCCTTATAGAGAAGCACAAAACTGTGCCGTATTTCTGATAGAGAATATAACATTTTTTAAGTAAAAAGTCAAGCCAAAATTATCTAAAAAAACCTTTGTTTTTAAGTCTTTATACGATACACCCCGTAGTAGAACTTTTTGCTAAAAGTTTCACTACAGGGTATAATTTAGCTTGTATACTTGTCCCGTTAGAAATTCAACTAACGTGGCGCAAAAAGACGAAAATTATTAATTAAGATTTCTAATGGGATGGCAGATTTTGACGAAGAAAAACAAAACAAACAATTAGAAGACATCAGAAAGCAAGAAGAAGAGCAATTGGTTGCTTTTTTGGCTAAATCAAAATACGGACTTCCCTACATAGATTTGACTCGGTTGGGCGTAGACAATGAAGCCTTGCGAGCAATTGAAGAAAAAGAGGCTCGCGAGTTAGGGGTTGCAGCTTTTAAACTTTCCGGAAAAAATATTTACATTGCTGTGAGAGTGCCAACAGAAGAATTGATGGCGAAATTGAAAGAAGATATGGAGCGAAAAGATTTGGTTCCTGTTTTTTACATGGCATCACTCGCAAGTTTAACAAAAGTATGGAATAGATATGCGGAGCTTTCAATGGCTGAAAGTTCTATTGCCGGCGGAATAGATATTTCTGCAGAAATTTTGAGAGACACGGCAAAAAATATTAAAAACATGCAGAATATTGAAAAATTAATAACCGAAGCGATTTCCGGTAGCCAAACTCATAAAATTTCGCACATGTTAGAAATAATTCTAGCTGGCGCAATCGCGATTAAAGCATCAGATATTCATATTGAAGCAGAAAAAGACAGAGGCAGATTAAGATTAAGATTAGATGGCGTGCTTCAAGATGTGATGTTTTTTGAAACAAGTGTCTATCATCTATTAAATTCTAGAATAAAATTATTGTCCGGCATGAAATTAACTTCTACTGTTGCGCAAGACGGGCGTTTTAGTATCATCGAAGACAAAGAAGAAATAAGTATTCGTACTTCCCTAATTCCAGGATCTTACGGAGAATCAATCGTGATGCGTATTCTCGATCCAAAATCAATTCAAATCAAATTAGAAGACATGGGAATCGAGCCATATTTATTCTCTATAATTAATCAAGAAATCCAAAAACCAAATGGTTTGATTTTGATTACTGGTCCGACTGGTTCCGGTAAAACCACAACTCTTTACGCTTTCTTAAATAAAATTTACGCTCCAGAAATAAAGATAATCACAATAGAAGACCCAGTAGAATATCATTTAACAGGAATCACACAGACTCAAGTAAACGAAGAAAAAGGTTATACTTTCTTGGAAGGTTTGCGTTCTGCGCTACGTCAGGACCCAGATGTAATAATGGTTGGAGAAATTCGAGATTCTGAAACAGGAAAAACCGCAGTTGAATCTGCATTAACCGGGCACTTGGTATTTTCTACTTTGCACACCAACAATGCCGCTGGTGTTATTCCTAGACTTATTGATCTAGACGTAAATCCAAAAATAATGGTTTCTGCCCTTTCCCTTTCAATTGCTCAACGTCTAGTAAGAAAACTTTGCACATACTGCAAAAAAGAAAAAACTCCAAGTGAAGGAGAATTAAATTTGATAACCAGCATTTTGAAAGAAGCCCAAGAAGAAGGAAAAGATTTATCCAAATATAATATCAACCCAACGGAACAGTTTAAGGTTTTCGAATCAGTGGGTTGCGAGAAATGTAACAAAATTGGTTACAGTGGACGAATCGGAATATTCGAAGCTATTAAAACAGACGAAGCAATCGAAAAAATAATTCCACAAAGTCCAAGCGAACGTGAAATAAAGAAAATTGCCAAAAATCAGGGGATCCTCTCAATGCGCCAAGATGGAATTATAAAAATTCTAAACGGCGTAACTTCTTTCGAAGAAGTGCAAAGTGTTGTTGATCTAAACGAAGAATAAAATAAAAACAAAGAAAATAAAGAAGTGAGCAAATAAAAAACACTAATCTCTAAACAATCCTTTTAAGGCTAAGCCTCAAAAGTAACAAATTCTTGAAGGATAGCTCCAGTAAATTAATAAAAAACCAGAACGTCCTACGCAAAGATGTATAACCTGTGGCTGATCGCTTAGAGATTAGTGTCTTCTATGTTTTCAAATTAAAAAAAGGTCGAAACCTCTTTAATTTAATTATACTATATTCAAAGGTCTGTAAATGCTATAATGTGGATAGCGTGTTAATAATTAACTAAACTGAGTATAGCATATATAAAAAAAATGTCAAGTGATAATAATAAAAAACCAAAGAACCAGACCGAGGAAAGCTTCTTGGACCAGGCACTCAGACCATCGAGCTGGGATGAGTATATTGGCCAAAAACACATAAAAGACAACGTAAAAATACTATTGAAGGCAGCAGAAGAACGTGGGCACGTGCCAGAACACGTACTATTTTATGGACCGCCAGGATTGGGAAAAACCACCCTCGCTCACCTCATAGCCAAAGAAACAGGTAAACAAATCAAAATCACATCTGGTCCAGCTATTGAAAAGGTTGGGGATTTGGCATCCATTCTCACAAACCTCTCTCCCGGAGATATTATCTTTATCGATGAGATTCACAGACTCAACAAAATGGTAGAAGAAATACTATATCCAGCCATGGAATCTGGCGTCTTAGATATAATTATCGGAAAAGGACCATCAGCAAGAACTATTCAACTGGATTTGCCGCCGTTCACACTAATAGCTGCAACAACTCGCGTCGCATTAGTCTCTTCTCCCCTACGCTCAAGATTTTCTGGCGGAGTTTTTCGATTAGAATTTTATACAAACGAAGAAATTGCCGAAATAGTAAAAAGATCTAGTAAATTACTCGACGTAATTCTGAACGAAGAAGCCTTAAAAGAAATTGCGCAAAGAAGTCGCTTCACTCCGAGAACAGCGAACTATTTCTTAAAACGCTGCAGAGACTACGCACAGGTTAATAAAAAAGAATTAGACAAAGACACAGTGAAATCTGCTTTACATATGCTCTCTGTTGACGAAATAGGCTTGAACAGCTCAGATAGAAAGTTTTTAGAAGTTTTAATACAAAAATTTAACGGCGGCCCAGTTGGTTTGAAAACCATCGCAGCTGCTCTGTCAGAAGAAGAAGCAACGGTAGAAGAAGTAATCGAACCGTACTTAATACAACTTGGTTTATTAGAGAGAACAGCCAGAGGCCGAGTTGCAACCGAAAAAGCATACATGCATATGGGATTTGATATTCCAGAAAATTTACAAAAGAAATTAATCTAGCTTTTTTTATTTTCTGATAAGAATATAGATAAAATAAATAATATCCCAACTATTAAATCTATAATAACCCATGTTCCTCTTTCTAGGTGAATAATAAAAATTGGATTAAACAAAACAGCGACACCAGAGAAAAACCAAACCCATAAGGACTCTTTCTTTTCTTCATATATTTTATATGCAATATAAAAACCAACAGCGCAAACAACAAATCTCAGGAAGGTAAAATACCCATAAGGCAAACCATCAATTGACGCAACAAAGAGAAACCCTGAAGCTACAATTGTTAAAATTTTTTTATTAGTTAATTTCATACTATGAAATTATATATTTTTAACCAAACTATTCGTCAGAGCAACCATAATACACTCGATTGGCATTAGTACAAGAATGAGATCTGTCATAATCTCTTGATAAAAAAGTAACCAGTACACAAAAGCCAAAAAACAAAACAATATAAACTATATTAATAATTTTCTTCATATATCTATATTTATATCACTATCACTTATATAATAATTATATCACTTCACTAATTTCATGACCATTTATTTTCCGAAGTGATAAATATAGTTTTAGCGCAGTAGAAAAATAATAAAGATACGGGTTACTATTAACTTTAATATATTCAGCTTCGTTTACCTCCATAAACAAGTCGTTGATACAATAATAATATCCTATTCTTTTTTTATCAAAAATTTTAACTATATAAACAAGATCCCCTTTTTTTATACTAAGAAAACGAATTTCTAAATTAAAAACATCCATAAAACAAAAATTCCTCAATTAACTTAATAATGAGGAAAGATTTTTTACATGGACTAGATGTAAACCTATCTTTCCCTACACTTTCGTGTTTGGTTGGATTTAGCACCTTACGGTTGCAGGTTGCTGTGGGGGTCATCGAGCCAATTCTCTACCGCCACTCTTGATATTTATTCGATTACAACTAGAAGTATACCACAATATATAACTTAATGCTTTTCCATTTGATCTTTTATAAAAAAACACCTAAAATTGATTCATGTCAGGACACAATAAATGGGCACAAATAAAACACAAAAAAGCAATTACTGATGGAAAGAAAAGTAAAATCTTTTCAAAAATAGTCAGATATATTGCAACCGAAGCAAAACTTTCTGGAGGAAAAGAATCCCCGGGACTTCGTGCTGCTATTGAAAAAGCAAAAAAAGTTAACATGCCAGCTGAAAATATAGAGCGCGCTATTAAAAAAGCTTCTGAACCTTCTGCGCAAATGGAAAATATAACTTATGAAGCTTATGGTCCAGGCGGAGTTGGAATAATAATAGAGACCCTCACAGACAGCAGAAACAGAACCGCGCCAGAAATGAAACACATTCTTTCAAAAAATGGTTTTGCCTTAGGTGGTATTGGTTCAGTTGCTTGGTCTTTTCAAAAAGAAAGAACCCCCGAAGGTATGGTTTGGAAACCAACAAATACTGTTTCTCTTTCGGATGAAGACTTAGAATTGTTAGAAAAAATTGTAGATGAACTAGAAGAAAATGATGACGTGCAAGAAGTTTTTACAAACGCAGAATAAATTTTTTAAAAAATAACAACCTTATGAAAATTTTAGGTATTGATCCTGGTTATGAAAGATTAGGAATTGCAATTCTAGAAAAAAACAAAACAGACAGAAGAGAAAATCTGCTTTTTTCTGAATGTTTTAAAACTTCTGCAAAATTAGAATTTTCAGAAAGAATTTTACTGATTGGTGAAAGACTAGAAGAAATAATAAAAAAATACAAGCCAGAAGTTTTATCTATAGAGACTTTATTTTTTACTACCAATCAAAAAACAGCGATGCACGTTGCTGAAACCCGCGGAGTAATAATTTATTTAGCAAAAAAATATAATCTAAAAATTTTTGAAGCAACACCATTGCAAATAAAAATAGCAACGACAGGATACGGCAAGGCCACAAAAGATCAAGTCATGAAAATGGTAAAAATGTTGATACAAGTAGATAAAAATAAAAAATCCGACGACGAGCTAGACGCAATCGCAATCACCCTTACTGCATCGGCTCATTTGAGGTTTTAGTTATCCACATTTTATTTAAAAAACCAATTGCTAAACAATTTTGTTTTTGATAAAACTATAAAGTAAAATTATAAGCAGTTTTTATTAATTGGTCGTTTTTTAAAAAAATAAAAAATTTTTAAAACAAAAATAAAATGGACGAAGAACTAAACGAGTTCAAAGAAGAAGAAACTGACTTCAACGGGGAAGATCTTAACGACGATTTGTTCGAAGACGACTCTTCTTTTGAAAACATAGAAGGAGGAGAAGACGAAGAAGAAACAGACGATAACTACAATAGTGAATATTAAAATAAAAACACCGCTCACTGAGCGGTGTTTTTATTATTTTATTTTTATAAATCTTCTCTTCCCTACTTTATATATGTCACCAGAAGAAACCTCGTGTTTATAATCAGTTATTTTTTCTTCTGTATTATCTTCTTTTATTTTTTTAACAGCGCCCTCGTCTATCAAACGACGAAACTCGCTCATGGATTTAACTATTTTTCTAGAAACTAAAACTGTTCCTAATTCTCCCTTGTCTATAATTTCTTCTATCTCATCGGGAATTTCTTTTTTTTGAAAAGTTTTAATAAAATTTTCTTCTGCTTCTTTTGCTTTTTGTTCACCATGATAAATTTTTACCATTTCGTGTGCCAACTTTATTTTGAAATCTCTAGGGTTTGCCCCAGAAGAAATTTCTTTTTTGTATTGTTTTATTGCTTCCAATGAAACGTCTGTGCATAATTCAAATCCTTTTAAAATCAAAGAATCATTCCAGCTCATGATTTTGCCAAACATGTCGTTTGGCAAATCTTCGAGAGTAACCATATTTCCTTCTGTCTTACCCATTTTTTTACCAGAATTATCTTCCAAAAGTTTTGTAGCCAAAACAGATTTATCTTTTCCCAAAATCTGAGCTTCTAGATGTCTTCCCGTTAGCATATTAAAAGTCTGATCGTTTCCACCAATTTCAACATCTACTTCCATGGCCACACTATCGTATCCTTGCATCAGTGGGTACATAAATTCATGAATAAAAATTGGTTTATTTTCTTCCATCCTGCGAACAAACATATCTCTCTTTAACATTTGATCTACTGTCATTTTCGAAGCCAACTCAACAACGTCACCAAAATTTAGTTTTGAAAGCCATTTGGAATTAAATTTAAACTGCGCTTTATTAGAACCAGAAAAATTTAAAAAAACGGAAGCTTGTTTTTTGTATTTTCTTAAATTATTTAAAACTTCTTTTCTTGTAAGTTGTTTGCGCGCGGCCATTTTGTCAGTCGGATCACCAATCATCGCCGTAAAATCCCCCATAAGTAAAATGACCTGGTGCCCCAAATCTTGAAATTCTTTTAACTTTTTTATTGGAATCGCATGTCCCAAATGTAGTGTTGGACCAGTAGGATCTATGCCCAAATAGATTTTTAATTTCTTACCAGACAGCAGTTTTTTCTTTAATTCTTCTTTTATAAAGATATTTTCAACCCCTCTTTCAAGTAAAGCGTCAATTTTTTTTTCATCTGTAATCACTTTCATCCCGATTAGAAACAGGTTGCGGTCTATTTTTATTTTTAATAAAAGAAACCGTCTTTCTGTTTAATTAAATTATAATATTCAGTATCCCCACAAAAACTGCGACCGCAGTTTCTAACGGGATTCATGCCCTAGATTATAACACATTTTCTGCTATGATTAAATCATGCTTAAAAAACTTAAAAACATCAAAAAACACCGACACTTTAAAAATATTGTTTTCTTTATCATAGGCGCTGGAATCTTGGTTTTTGCAGCAATGATTATCTGGATTTCATCAATAAAAATACCAGATTTCAAAGCTTTCGAAGAACGCCGCATCGCAAGTTCAACAAAAATTTACGACCGAACAGGCGAGATTCTTTTATATGACATAAACCAAAACGTAAAAAGAACAAACATTCCACTTTCTGAAATGGGTGACAATATAAAGAATGCAACGATTGCAATAGAAGACTCAAGTTTTTACACACATAAAGGCATTAGAATAAGCTCAATAATCCGAGCTACTCTTTCTAATGTTTTAAATATCGGCAAAACTCAAGGAGGTTCCACTATTACTCAACAGTTAGTAAAAAACACACTATTAACTCCTAAAAAAACAATCACCAGAAAAATAAAAGAGTGGGTTTTAGCTATCAAAATAGAAAAGCAATTAACCAAAGATGAAATTCTAGAAGCGTATTTAAACGAGGCACCTTATGGAGGAACGATTTATGGTGTAGAAGAAGCATCCAAAAATTATTTTGGAAAAAAACCAAAAGACTTGGATTTAGTCGAAGCAGCATATCTAGCAGCCATTCCGCAGTCGCCAACTGTTTTGTCTCCATACGGTAAGAATAAAGAAAAATTAGATAATAGAAAAAATTTAGTTCTTTCTAGATTATATGATTTAAAATATATTACAGAAAATCAATATAATTCGGCCAAAAACGAGACCGTAACATTTCTACCTCAATCAAATTCCGGAATCAAAGCACCACATTTTGTCTTTTTCATACAAGAATATCTTCAAGAAAAATACGGTGAAGATGTTCTGCAAACTGGCGGATTAAAAGTTACAACTACATTAGATTATGAACTTCAGGCAAAAGGAGAAGAAATAGTAAAAAACGGAGCTTTATCAAACGAAAAGAACTGGAACGGAAGCAATGCTGCGCTTGTTGCAATAGATCCCAAAACAGGACAAATCCTAACAATGATTGGCTCAAGAGATTATTTTGACAAAAACATAGATGGAAATTACAACGTCGCAACCGCGCGTAGACAACCAGGATCTTCTTTTAAGCCGTTTATTTATGCGATGGCGTTCAACAAAGGCTTTACACCGGATACGGTTCTTTTCGACTTACCAACAGAATTTTCAACAACATGTAATGCTTATGGCACACCACTGCCTGGACACGATCAATCTAGTTGTTACAAACCGGACAACGCCGATGGAAAATTCAGAGGACCAGTTAGCCTGAGAACAGCGTTAGGTTCATCTATTAACATTCCGGCTATTAAATTGTTTTACCTAGTTGGAACAAAGGACGCCTTAAACCTAGCAGAAGAAATGGGAATAAGCACCCTTACAGACATAAACAGATATGGTCTTACATTAGTAGTCGGAGGTGGTGAAGTTTCTTTATTAGACATAACTTCTGCTTACAGTGTGTTTGCAAACAATGGAACAAGAAATCCATATTCTGGTATTCTAAAAATAGAAAAATCAGACGGAGAAGTTTTGGAAGAATTTAAAGAAAATCCAAGAGAAGTTCTACCAAAAAACACAGCCCTAACAATATCTGACGTTCTTTCAGACAACAACGCTAGAATTCCGACGTTCGGAGCAAACTCTCCGTTAAACATTCCAAACGTAGCAGCAAAAACAGGTACCACAAACAACAACAAAGACGCTTGGACAATGGGTTATTCAACCTCAATTGCCGTGGGGGTTTGGGTTGGAAACAACGACAACAAACCAATGAAAAAAGGGGGCGCCGCACTGGCTGGACCAATTTGGCGTAACTTTATGCTGGAAGCCTTAAAAAAATTACCAGCAGATCAATTTGAAAAACCAAACTTAGCTGTTGATGTAAAAACAGTAAAACCTGTTTTGCGTGGGTACTGGCAAGGAAATGAACATTATTTCATTGACAAAATTTCTGGAAAACTAGCAACAGAAAACACCCCAACAGAAACATTAGAAGAAAAAGTAATTACAAACGTTCATTCGATTCTTTATTGGGTAAACAAAGACGACATCAACGGAGCAGCACCAACAAATCCGTCAAACGATTCTCAGTTTAGCCATTGGGATATTCCAATACAAAATTGGTGGGCACAAAACAAAAATTACTATCCAACAGTTACTTGGGCAAACAAACCAAACACGACAGACGATATTCATTCTGCTGTAAACCAACCAACAATCTCAATAACAGAACCAGATCCAACAACAATTTATCCAACTGATTCAAAAATAGAATTAAAAGTATCCAGCTCTGGAACATATCAATTAAAAAAGATAGATGTTTTTGTTAACGGCTCTTTCTTAGGAACAGCAAATTATCCTTTTAATTTCTCTTTTGTTCCAAACGAAATACCAAACATGAGCGCAGAAAACGAAATAAAAGTTATTGCATATGATACTGCTTACAACCAAGCAGAAACAATTTCTACTTTTAGAATAGCCCAGCCATAATTCTTTCATTAATTCTTTCAGTTTTTAGGTTTTTACTTAAAATCTTCAGGAATTCTAACTTCTCCTATTTTGTTTTTTAAGACAGAAAATATTTTTTCTTTTTTTAAAAAAATTTCGTTCTTGTATAAAGGTTTTATGTTTAGAAAAACGATATTGTTTTTTATGCTTATATCTTTTGTATCAACCAAAATTCCAGCAGCTTCATAAAGAGCTTCTTTTATTGCTTGCTTTTTCGCTTCTCCAGAGAGAATTATTTTACTAAACCTATTAAGAAGATCTTTTATTTCTAACATTTGCCTTAAAATCAACTAAATTATCTATTCATTGGCATTATTAAATATAAGAAAGATGAATCAGAAACACCAGAAACAACAATAGGTTTTGTTGCTTGATTGAGCCTTATAACCAAACTATCAGAACCGATTGACTGAAAACAATCTAAAAAATATTTATAGTTAAAAGCCAGTTCAACGTCTTCACCAGAAATCGCAGCGTCTAATTGAGTTCTGTTTTCACCAATGTCGTTATTTTGAGAAGATAGCTCAAAAATTTTCTCTTTTGTATCAACAGTCAAGTTAAGCTGATTAAATTTGTCTGAGAAGATATTTGCGATTTTTAGAGCGTTTAATAAATCTTGTTTCAAAACAACTATATCTGTTTTGCTTTCTTTTGGAATTATCTGTCTGTAATCCGGAAAAACTCCATCTATTATTCTAGAAGTTAAATAAACACTGTCTGAAGAAAAAGAAATTTGATTTTTATTGAAACAAACTTTGATTTCTTTGGTTGAATCACCAAAAATCTTCAAAATTTCTGGAATATTCTTGAACGGAATCAAAATTCCTGGAATTTCTTCTATGTTTTTCATTTTTATTTTCTTTTCTGCGAGTCTGAAAGAATCCGTAGCAACAAAAACAAGATTATTGTTGTCTGTATAAACATAAACACTAGAAATTTCTGGTTTTATATCAGAAACAGAAGAACTATAATATACAGATTTAATACCGTCTATTAGTTTGTTTGCTTCTATTTCAAAACTTTGACCTTCTACAACAGGAATTGTTGGAAAATCTTCATAAGACTGACCTTTTACTTTGATTCTGTTCTTTTTTGTTTTAATCAACAAATTACCATTTTCTTCTTCTAAAACAACTTTTTCATTTTGAGCCAGATTAGAAAAAACCCCAGTCAACACAGAACCAGAAACGGCCATTATTCCTTCTGTCTCAACTTTTGCCGGAACTTCTACTTCTATTCCTAAACTTAAATTTGTTGCTCTTAGTTTTAGAGATTTTTTTGAAGCAATAAACAGAATTGATCCAAGCACTGGTAGTGTTAAATTTTTTCCAGTAACTTTTTCTGTTTGGTTAATCGCATTTTTTATTTTTTCTAATTCGCATTCTAGTTTCATGGTATTTGTTTATAAGTTATATATATAATCTATTACTACTATTAGGGGTGTTGATATGTGTATAACTTATTTTTACTTATAAATAATAATGATTTTTTCTGTTAATAATTTTTAATTTTAGATGGATAATTTTTTATTTACTGTGTGAAAACTTTTTGTTTTTATTTTTGATAATTATTTTTCAAATGTTATTAACAGTTTTTATTTAGTTATTCACAGTTATTTAAACAAAGTTCTAATCTGTTCTACTTCTTGTTGAAGTTGTGGTTCGTTTTTTAAGTCACTTTTAATTTTTAAATAAGAATGAATAACTGTTGTGTGGTCTTTACCGCCAAGTTTTTGACCGATTAGTGGGTATGAAACATTAAAATCTTCTCTTAGTAAAAACATAACAACCTGTCTTGCGCGAACTATTTCTTTTCTTCTTGTTTTTTCATAAATAGAAGCTTCTTCAATGTTGTAATAATCACTTACTGTTTTTACAACATCTTTAATAGCTACGTTCTTCTTTGGTCTGATGTTGTTTTTTAACAGATTTTTAACCTCGCTAATTGAAAGAGGGCGTTTTTTTAATTGATAATGGCAAATAATACTGTTTAAACTGCCTTCTAACTCTCGAACGTTGCCTTGAATTGCTGTTGCAATGTAATCAACCACCTCATCACTTAGGTCTATTTGTAAATCCTTTGTTTTAACCTTCAAAATTGCGAGACGTGACTCATAATCTGGTTCTGATATATCAACTATCATTCCTGCGGCAAAACGCGATTTTAAACGATCTGCAAGTTCTGGCATGTGGTTCGGGTGTTTGTCTGAAGAAAAGATAATTTGCTTGTTGTTTTCGTAAAAAGTATTAAAAGTGTGGAACAGCTCTTCCTGAATTTTTTCCATTTTCCCAATAAACTGTATGTCGTCTATGATTAATAAATCATATTTTCTATATTTTTCTTTAAACGTGTTTGCTTTGTTGCCCTGAAGAGAATTAACAAAATCAGTTGCGAATTTTTCTAAGGTAATATAATGAACTTTTTTATTTGCGTACTTTGTTTTTATTGAGTTACCGATAGCCTGTAATAAGTGAGTTTTTCCTAAACCCGTTCCCCCATAAACAAAAAACGGATTGTATTTTGTGCCAGGATTTTCTATGATCGCCTGCCCTGCTGCGTATGCCAACTCATTAAACGTCCCGACAATAAAAGAATCAAATTGGTAGCGTGAATTTAAGTTGTCTTCTGGATTTACATATAAATCTTTTAATGGAAGTTCTTTGTTTATTGTGTTTATGCTAATAGCCGGTATTTCTTGTTTCTCTGGATCCAGTTTGGTAATCATGTACTCTATTGCGCGCATGTTTTCATAAGAATTAGCAATAGTTTTGGTGATTAGTTTATGATATTTGTTTTTTATCCAATCACGGACAAATTCGTTTGGTACACCAATATAAATAACACCACCCTCTTCTTTAAGAATACAGGTGTTTTTAAACCAAGTACTGAAGTTTGCTTTTGATACAGTACCTTCTATTTCAATCAAACAATTTTTCCAAAGTTGTTTTGTGTCCATTGCTTCACATTATACTATTCCACAGGTTAAACACAGAAGTTGATTAGTTAGTAAAACTGTTTATAAACTGTTGATAAGTTTTTTTGTTTGATAATGTTTAATAAAAACTAAATAAAATAATAACAAAAATTATTATTTTAGGCGTATTGATTTATTTTGAATATTGTTATAATATACAAATATGTCACAAACATATCAACCAAACAAAAGAAAAAGAGCTAAAACCCACGGTTTTTTGGTTCGATCTAAAACTAAAAACGGAAAAAAAGTTCTAGCAAGAAGAAGACAAAAAGGTAGAGCAAAAATCGCTGTCTAGTTTTAGTCTTTTTTAAACTTATATTTATTTAATTTAAAATGTTTGCCAAAAAAAACAGAGCCAGCAAAAAAGATATTGACGAAATCTTTAAAGATGGCTCTTTTATTAATTCTGCTAATTTAACCTTTAAATTTCTCATTAAAAAAGAAAATTCTTTTAAAAAGGTTTCTTTTATTGTGCCAAAATCTGTCAGCAAAAAAGCCATAATTCGTAATAAATTAAGAAGATTAGGCTATCTCGTGCTAGAAAAGCACACAGATTTGCTACCCAACGGAACATTGGCTGTTTTTGTTTTTAAAAACAGCGCTGGTTTTTTAGATAAAACTAAAAAAGAGGCTTTTTTAAATTTAGAAAAAGAAATTTTATTTATTTTATCTAAAATAAAAACACAAGAGACCTTGTAAAATTAAGACAAAATGAAGTTTAATAGTAAAAAAATAGCTATTTTTATAATAAACGGATATCAAAAAATTTTGTCGCCGGACAAGGGTTTTTTGAAAAAACTTGGGATTATAAGAAACCCAGTATGTGTTTTTTACCCTACTTGTTCAGATTATTCTAAACAAGCAATAGAAAAGTATGGAATTTTCAAGGGTTTTTGGTTAACCTTAAAGAGAATTTCACGCTGTCATCCATGGCAAAAAAATAGAATTGATTTACTCAAATAATTTTGATTTTTTTTGTTTTTAAGCTAAGATAGAAGAATGATTCATCAAATTTGGACAAGTCTTCTATATAAGCCGTTGTTAAATGTTTTGGCTTTTTTTGTTTCTATTATTCCAGGCGGCGACCTTGGTGTTGCCGTTATAATTCTTACTATTTTAGTAAAATTAATTCTTTTCCCTATTGCTCAGCGTTCTCTTAAAAATCAGGCTGCTATGAAGCTGTTAGAGCCAGAAATGAATAAAATAAAAACAAGCGGCGCTTCTAAAGAAGAACAGGCTAAGCAGACAATGGAAATTTATAAGAAATATAAAATTAATCCATTTTCCGGTTGTTTGTTGGTTCTAATCCAACTTCCGATAATTTTCGCTTTGTATTATGTCTTTTTGAAAGGAATATCTTTTGACAGTAATTCTTTGTATTCTTTTGTGGCCGTTCCACAGAATGTAAGTATGAAATTCCTAGGTTTTTGGGATATAAGTGGCAAGAGTTTGGTTTTGGCTATTATTGCTGGAATTTCTCAGTTCTGTTTAGCATACTTTATGCCAAAAGCAGCAAAAACACAGGACACCACAAAGAAAGGCCAATCTTTCCAAGAAACTTTTGCCAAAAGTATGAATATGCAAATGAAGTACGTCTTCCCTTTCATAGTTGCTTTTATTGCATACAGTGTTTCAGGAGCGGTTGCTTTATATTGGGTTACAAGTAATATATTTACTATATTCCAGCAGATTTACGTGAATAAGAAGAATAAATCACTGGAATTGTTAGTAAATGCAAATAAATAATATGAAAAAATCAGAAGTTCAAAATTTAATAAAAGATCTAATAGAAAAGACTACTGTTGGAATCAAAGAGATTTTAGTGGAAGAAAAAGATCCAAAAAATATTTGGTTTTCGATTGAGGTTGATAATCCATATTTCTTTACCAATCATGGCGGAGAAGCTTTGTCTGCTTTAAATCATATTGTGAGAAAGATATTAGAAGCTAAAAATCCACCAGAAAACCCTGAAAGTTTCAATGTTTTGATCGATATTAATGGTTTCCAGAAAAAAAGAATTGATAATGTCCGAGCTGTTGCACATATGATGGCAGAGCGTGCTAGATATTTTAAATCAAGTATTGATGTTGAGCCAATGTCTGCTTTTGAAAGAAGAATTGTGCATGAATTTTTGGCAGACGCGTTAGATTTAAAAACAGAATCAGTTGGTGAAGGCCCAGCAAGACACATTGTTATAAGATATACAGGTAGTCTTTAATAAAAACTAAAAACAAATAAAAAAACCCAGTTGTCTGGGTTTTTTTATTTGGATAATTTTATTTATAAATCAAATTTCCAGAGATAAGAATCTTTTTTGTTTATGAAATACAAATAGTCTTTGTTTGCGTCGGTTGATAATTTAATCATATCCATAGGTTCGGTGTCCGATGTTTCTAAAACCATGGAAGAGTTATTGTTGTTTATTACATCAACAAACCAAACATCATCTGTGAAAGAAACTTCTCCCATATACCAAGAGTCAGGATATTGTCCAGATGGTATATATTTAGGAACAGCGCAGTAGATGCCATCACTTTCTGGTGTCCAAGTACATTTTTCTGGTAGAGTTTTTATGTCTAGTGACTGAGAATTTCCTGTTTCTATGTCGTACAAATAAAGATTAAGATTGTTTGTATTATAAAGCACAAGACGTCCATTTGGACTGGTTAGCGTAGTTAGTCCATTTACGCCTCCTAGTATTTTATTAAAATCTTTTTTAGCTGGATCAACTGCGTACATATAACCCGGAGCAAGATAAGTTGCTTTTGTGGTGAGAGTTATCATTCTGTCGTTTGGCCACTGAGAGAGCCATTCTGTAAAAGGAGAAGCAAAAACTTGGGTTTTTGTGCTTCCGTCAGCAAGTGTGGTTACCCCGATTGCAAAACCTTGTGAATTAAATAAGTAAAAAATTTGAGCCCCTGTTGGAGAAATGCTCATGTCTGTGATATTTTCAGTTAAAAATGTTCCAGGATTTTGTGTGTTTTCTGTCGTGTCCCCTCCTAAAATATCGTTCGGTAATATTTTTAAAAAGGTTTCTATCGTATTAGCTCCATTTAAATATCGCATTATCACAGAAGCACCGTTTCCAGCAAATAAAGAATCGTAAACTATAGGAATTACGTTTGAAGAAATTTTTCTTTCATCTATTGAGTCAACATAAGTTTGATAAACGTTTCCAGTAGCTTTTTCTGTGTATTTTAAAATAGGAACAAGTTCTGTTGGTGGAGTTATTAATGCTGTTTCTTGAGTTTTGTTTTCTTGTTTTGTTTCTGTGCCACTCGTAGTTGTTTGTGTTGTTGCTGTTGTTTCTGTAGGAGTAGTTTCTGTTGATGAGATAGCTGGGCTCATTTCTGGAATACTAATAAAACGCTCTTTCACAAAAACACCGTAGCCTGCAACCGGGAAACTTGAAACTTTTTGTAATAAAGAAATTTGTTCTTCCTGGGTTTCTCCCCCTCCTATTCCCAATACGCTTAATACTTTTTCTGCGGTATTGCTGACCGTGTTTATAAAAGGAAATAAGTTTGAAAAGAAATTTGTTCCAGTTGTTTCACCTGTTTGGTTTGTTTTTTGATTAGAAACAACAATAAGCCCAACAAAAAGCAAAACCACTAGTACCACTATTCCCAATATAATTATTATTTTTCTTTTTGACATAATTAATTATTTTATATTTATATTTTTTGCATTACCTATTGATTTCATTGGTGTTGTTGGTTTAAAAGCAAAAAAATCAACTTTCGTGTTTCCATTAGCTGTCATTAAATTGTAATCGGATGGCGACATTGTTTTTATTGCTAAGGTGCTGGCACCTGCGCTGAAAGTTCCATCCAATATTTTTATGTTACTGCCACTCTTATATAGATAAAATCTATATGCTGTTTTGGTGTTAAAAGATCCCTTAATTGTAAATTGTTTTTTTGAAATATCAAAAGTCGCAGAAGCTAAACTTTCTGATCCTGGAGAGGTTGAGTTGCTGCCACCAAGACCTGTGTAGTTAACATGTAGATGTTTTCCTGTTGTGTATTGAAAAGTTTGATGTGGTTTCAGCTCCGCACACTTTCCTGTATCTACTGCTTCGTTTGCAAAATTTAAACCACCTACTTCAACCACAGCGACGCACAAATCATCCCAACTACCTCCGCTTATTCCAATATCCGCACAGTTTCCAGTGGATGGATATTCTTGTGGTGGATTAATATTTGCGTGGCATTGACTTTGGTGGGTACCTGTTGTTGTTGAGGTTATAACAAAGCTCGGGTTTTTTTGTTTTATTGTTTTTAATTTATTTAACAAATCATTACAAATGACACCTCTCGTGTTACCTCCGGAACCGGCAATATCGCTTGGTACAGCAACAAGCCCCCCTGAACAAGTCGCAGCGGTTCCTTTTGTCATTTTTACTAAAACGCCATTAATCATAGTACCGTTTCCTACATTAGTGATGTTTTCTTCTTGGTCTATAGGTACTGTTGCTGTTGGTATTTCTTGTAGGCCCACTTCAACTAGTTTAGGATTTATGGTATTTAAAATAGCAAAAGCTGCTAGAGCTAATATTAATCCAAATATGGCGTTCACAATGGTTTCTTTGGCCGCCTGTTTCGATGAAACCAATTCGCTTGTCATGTATTGAATCCCCCCCATTACTATCATTACCATGGCTAGAACAGCACAGACTCCGATAAATATTTTTATCATAATATTTAAATAATCCGCGAATCCTTTAGCGGGTATGCACGTCACCTGTTTTGTGTCTGGGTTTATTGTGCAATCTGGTTGCAATTGTATCACGTTCCCTAGTTCAGGTAGTGGTGCTAACGGATAATAGTTTTTTTGGGTGTCTTTGGTTTTTAGTGTGTCCAAAACTACATTTAAAGTAGGATCTATTGGTTTTTCTGTGACGCATTTTTTATCTAAGATTTTGTCAGTATTACTTCCTGTGGCCCACCAATCTTCACATTTTTGTTTTGTTGGAAAATTTAATATAGTGTATTGATTGTCATTATTGTGATACATTATCCAATATATAGTGGCTTGTCCACCAGAAACAAGCTCTGATACATCTGGCCATGGAGTTGGGTTTTTATCTATTACATCTTGGGTTGTTGCATTTGCTTTTGGGATAGAAACACAAATTGAAACATCAACATGAATTGATCCGTTTGTATAATTTCTTGTTATTTCTGACTCTCTTGCGGTTTTACATGAAGATTCTGTTGGAAAAGAACCGTTAGCAGCGGCGGTTGTTCCGGCAGAGACAGTAGCAAAATACCAGCCTCCAGCTGCATTGGTTGAGCTTGGTAAAGATAACCCAATTAAAAACAATCCCAAAAAAACGATAGTTGTTATTTTTTTAATTTTTTTAGAATTTAACATTGATTTCTTGGCTTGAATTTAAAAACATACTTTTAATATTTTCTACTGTTACTTTTATAATTGAAGACCCATTTTTTGATTCTGGTTTTATCCCCAATTCTTTTTTAGTTGTTGGGGTTGCAACAGGGGAACCGTTGAGCTCCCAAGTTAGTTTTAGGTCGGAAGAAATTAGGTTTTTGGGTGATATAAAATATGGCTCTACAACAATAAGTTCCCCTTCTGATTTTATTTGAAAATAGTCTTTCAGTGCTTGTTCCCACATTGTCCCTAATTTTGGGTCTTTTTTATAGAAAACAATTTTAGGTGATTGGTTGTTTATGTCCAGCTTGCCTGTTCCAACTGTATTTCCCAATATATTGGTAACACTAACGCGCACACTATTTGTTTTATCTAAGTATGTTTTTTGAAAATAATAATAATTTTTACCATAACCAGAAGAGTCTGTTTTTGCCTTGTCGTCTAGTTTCCAGTTGTAAATGGCACCGTTGCTGTTTTTTGAGTTTAGTAAAGCTACGACTTTTACTGCGCTTTCTGTTGGAACTAAAGCTTTTCCTTTATAAAAAGGAGGAACATAAGAATCGACAGCTTCCCACAAAAGATCGACTGTTGCCGGGGCTATTGTTATTTGTTTGTTTGCAGAAGAACCATCTGTGGCGTCTATTTTAACTCCCAAAACTGTTTGGGCACCACTAGCGCCTGTTTTGAAAGAAAAAGTTTTTTGTCCCACACCCTGTACTAGATCTTGTCCGTTCGTGCTCCAGGTAATTAATGTTTTATTTAAATCTACCGCGTAAGATGCGAGAGTTGCGTAAACAGTTTCGTTTGGTCCTGGTTGTTTGGGATTAATAGAAAGAGAAATGTCGTCACTTTTAATTTGCGCATTTGTAGGCAGAGAAAAAGCAAAAAACACGATCGTTATTACAAAAAATAAAAATGAGATTTTTCTAAACATACATATAGATTATATCATGTTCTTGCGCTAGTATCTATATCTTCTTGAAGTTCTTGTTTCTCTTTTTTAATAGCTAGGATTTGCGATGGATCAGAAGTGATTATTTGGTCTTCTGTATATGAAGAGATTATTTTGATGGCCACGTGTTTGGTTCCAGCAAAGAAGATTCCTTCCCCTACCCCTGATTCCAAAAGTAGATATTTCTCTTCGTCTGTTAGATTAAAGGTTTTTTGAAGCACTTCTATGGTACTTGGAGATTGTTTCAAAAGAAGTTGAATAGAAGAGTTTGTAACAATAGGCACGCCGTATGGGGATTTCATAAAGTCTGCCGCGTCTTGGGTAATAGTTGCAAGACCCAGGTAGTATTTTCTTCCTCTTTTTGCAATAGAATACAAGAAAGAAGCCGTATCTTCTGTTTTCATCATCCACCAAGCCTCGTCGACAACCAAGAGTCTTTTCTTTAAGTTTTTTCTAACTGCGTTCCAAATATAATGAGTAACGATGTACATTGCGATTGGTTTCAATTCGTCTTCCATGTCTCGCACAGAAAAAACAACGAATTTTTTGTTGATATCAACGTTTGATGGTCTGTTTAAGAATGTAGACCAAGAGCCTCTCGTGTATTTAATTAATCTTTGGACAACAGAGTCACTTCCCTCCATTCCAGACAAAACCATTTCGAAATCAGAAAGAAGTGGTGGTTCTATGTTTTCAAAATCTGACTCTGGGGTAATATCTTTTATTGCATAAGTTTCTGAAATTGCACGGTCTATCATTGAGTCTTCTTCTGGTGTTAGTCCACCGAGCATTAATCTAAATAGTCCGACAAGATTGATTATGTTAGATCGTAAGACGTCAGCGGCTGTTTCGTCTTCTCTGGGAATTGGCAAATCAAAAGGATTGATATGGTGATCAGAAGAAAGAGAAATATTAAAATATCTTCCCCCAACAGCTTCTGCTAAATATTCGTATTCCCTTTCTGGGTCTATTACAATCACGTCTACATCAAACATTAGAGATCTTAGAATTTCTAGTTTGGTTGCATAGGATTTACCGGAACCAGATTTAGCAAAAGTTACAGAATTGTAGTTTTCAAGAGAAAATCTATCGAAAATTACAAGACTAGAGTTGTGCCTGTTTACACCATATAAAATTCCTTTGTCAGAAGTTAGGTCAAAAGAAACAAACGGGAAAATACTCGAAAGTGGCTCAGAGTTTAATTTCTGGTGTATTCCCAACAAGTCAGTGGCTGTCGGCACGACGCTTTTGAAACCATCTTCTTGTTGGAATAAAGCTGGTTTTATGTAAATCAATTTTGATTCAAGAATAGATTTTATTTCGTTTTCTACTTTAAATAATTCTAATTCTGTATCAGCGTAAATAGTTATATAAATACCAACGTCAAACATTTTTTCCTGTGCTTGGATTAAGTTATCTCGAAGAGACTCAAGATCTTGGTAGGCAGTATCAAGCATTGGATCTCGAACCATTCCTTTGGATTCACGGACGTTTATTTGGCTTTGTACTTCGGCTACTTTCTTTTGAAACTGTCTTAATGCCAAAGAAGTATCTATTGGATGTATAAAAATTGAAACATCGAAAATTTTATCTAGATTAATTATGGGTGAAAACCAATTATCAGCGAGATATCTTGGATAAGAAATAATAAAGAAAGTACGAGCTATTTTGTCTCCCAAATTTATTGATTTTGGTTCTATTTTTAAAGCTGAGGGAGCTATAACATCTTGAAGTTCCAGGTTTGCTGATTCGTAAATTTGTTCAGGGAGAACTGGTAAAACAGAAGGATTAGCCCCAGTTTGTGTAGGGTTTTGTGCTGTTTGTTTTTTACCAAATAATGTATCAAAAATTCCCATCCCGTTTAGAAGCAGATCACGATCAACTTACGTGTTTGCTTAGTTAAGTTATTAATTTTTATATTTTTCGACTTCATATTTTTATTTTTTATTCAAATTGTGATCGTGGCTTCTAACGGGATTATTCTAATTTTATTTTACCTTCTAATTCTCCTGGATTGAAAACTTTATAAAAAACCTCAACAACTTCTTCTGTTCCAAGCTGAACTGATTTTACCCCACAACGAGCAAGTCCTTGTTGAATAACGCTTACTCTTTGTTCAAGTTGTGATTTTTTTTCTTCAAAATCCGCTTTTTGTGCTTCTTTAAGTTGCTCTTTGTTTTTCTTAGAAAACAAAGCTCCGATTGCTCCCCCTTGTGCAGCAAGTGTTGTGGGTGTATATGGCACAACTAGAAAAAAGTTTTTTGTCATAATGCTTACGTTTTCTGTAAAACTACTAATAAAATCCATATATTCTTTTGTTTGCAATTTTAATAGTGGTTCGGTCTGCACTTTCATTCTGCTTTCAAGAAGCAAAAGATATGGACGAATGTCTAATTTTCTAGACTGTACTGATATTTGAACTGGAAAATCTAATGTGTTTAAAAAGTTTTGAAATTGCATTATAGTTGCCTGTTGTTCGTCGTAAGATTTCAAAGAAAGATTAATTGAACTAGCTAGAACAATAGCGCAAAGACCCCCGTTTTTTAACATGACTACTCCATCACGGACTTCTTTTATTGGTACGAACTCTTGGGTTGCTTTTGCGCTTAATGCCATAAAATTATTGTTTCTTATTGCTCTTTATTTTTACTTAAATCTAATACATCCAAACTCCAAGCCAAATCTTTTATTTTGCTGCCAGTAATATTTTTTGTACTGTATGTTGTTTGTGTTGTTGCTCCTGTTTCTGGTACCTTTTCTTTTTTTGCTTCTGGTTTTTTCATTCTCCTTTTCCAAACATAAAGTTTGTTTTGAGTATAAAATTTAAAGCCGGCTTCAACCATATTGAGCAGTGGCTTATTGTTTGGCCTATAGAAAGCCAAGGCGACAGCAAAACCAGCAATCAATAGTATCGGAATTGCACCAAGCAAAAGTCCTAGTATTTTGTAAACAACAAAACACAAGCCAGCACCTCCCGCTAAATAAACAAATTGTTTAAAAGTAAAAGGTCCAAAAATTTTATCTTCAACATCCAAAAATTGTGGGACTTTGAATTGCATCTCGTTAGAGATAGGAAGCGCCTAATCTATTTTTAAGATAACGCTTGCCCATTCCCGATTTTAAATATAATTCTCTCGACCTTGCTTTTTCTTCTGATAAACACGCTTCATAATAAATAACCTCAAACGGACCTCTACCTTTTGTGTATGTGGATTTTCCAGTATTGTGCTGAATAAGGCGCTTCCGTAAATCATTTGTGCTTCCTGTATAAAGTTTACCGTCTTTCTTACTTTTTAAAATATAAGTGTAATAGAACATGTGTAATCTCTAACGGGATGCATTAATTCAATTATAGATTAAAAAAGACAAAATATGAAATAAAATTGTTAATATTTACGCACATGCGCTACTCTTCTCTGCTATTCGATTGGTTCTCTGTATGGATCTGTTTTGCCTGGCCCAACAATTGTGTGTTTTGCGACATCTACTTTCGTGTCTGCTTTTTCGTGTTTAGTTTCTGTTGAGGATATTTGAAAAGTTCCTCCTAATTTTTGAGCCATAAAAGACATTTTTGGTATTGCTGGTTGAGTAATAGTTTCTGGTTTTTCAACTCCAGCTAGCATTTCTTCTCTTTTTTCAGTCTGTGTTTCTACTGGAGCTTCTTCTTTTTTCTCTTCTGGAACTATATTTATTCCGGATTTAATTAGAACTTCTTGTTCTTCTTTGGTTTTTTCTTCAGGAGTTTCGATTTTTAATTTAATTTCTTCAGGTTTTTCTACTTTTTTAATTTCAGATTCAGAAGTCACTTTTATTTTTTTACTCTCTGATGCTTTTACTAATTCTTCCCTAATTTTTTGAAAAACTAAATCATTCATTTGATTAACCAATTCTGTTGAATCTTCTTTGGTTATTTTCATAGAATCTTCGATTTTTTTCTGGTACTCTTCTGGGGTTATTAAACCATAAAGAAGAAGTTCTGTTTCTATTTCTAAATCTTCTAATTGAGAAAAACTGTATCCCCTTCTTTCTCGCATGCTCAATATTGCTGCTCGCCAATTTACCGCGTTTATTGCATTTTTTGTTTCTTCAGAAAGTTTTTCTTTTGCCTCGTCTATTTTTATTTGTAGTAAATCTTTATTTTCCATATTTTTGAACGAGTTAAATTAAATAGTAAAATTATCTTTTAAGTCTTCTAACTTTGAATGATTTATATTTATTTGCATGTTTGCAGGAGCAGGATTTTGAGTGTCTTGCAGGTCGTTTTTTACTCCTGTTCTTTGCAAGAAGACTGAATAATCCCCGCCGGAAAGTATAAAATTTATGTTTTGCTGCCAAGTTGGTTTTTCTGTTTTTGTTTTTTCTTTTAATTTTTCTGTAAGTTTTGAGGTAATTGGTTTGAATAATTTTTCTATCAATTCCAATTTTATTTTTTGGGCTGTCTTTTTGTCTGTGTTTACATTATTTTCAATATTTGATTCTAAATTATTTATAGTTTCAACTCCTGTTAGAACTAGCATTACTTCAACCTGAAGATCGTTTATTTCACTTTCGTCTAGGAGAAGATTTTGCTTACCAATTTCTTCGGTAATCAAACCCCAATCAATCGAATTGATTACGTCCTGAATTTCTTTAGGTTTTGTTTCCAATAATTCTTTTGTTTTTTCTTTTAATTTGTCTGTCATTTTATTTTAATGTTTTGAACCACTATCCAACTTTTGCCCCATTCTTATTTTATGAGAATCTTCAGTCACTTCGATGTTTCCATACAAGAATTTGTTAAGTTCTGTGTCATAACTATCTGCAAGTTCTGCCAGGTTTTGAGCGTGTTTGATGGATACATCTCTTTTGTTTTTTGCTACTTCTTTTTCCAAATCATCTATACTATGACCGCCAACTTTTAATTCTGTAGAGTAGTCCATATCTACATCCATGGCAACATTTCTAGATACTGGCGCTCCACTAGCGTCTCTTGTCACATAAGTAGTTGTGCTGCCAGACAAATCGATGCCTTTTTTAATACCGTTTTTGTGTTCTTTGAATGCAGCCAATTGACTTCTGAACATGTTTTCATCCTCTACTGCTTTATCATAGTCAGCGTCTCCAGCATGTTTTCCTTGTGATGCTAAGAATTTTCTCAAGTTTGATGCATCGGTGGCTCCTTCTCTAGCACCAGCCATTTGTTTATCTAATTTTTCAATTGTTGCTGTTGCTTTCATAAGCACAGATTGCAAGTTCTTTTCGGAGTCGATTAATTTCTTCATTTCTGGATCGCTTGCTTTTGGTCTCATTTTTTCAGCAGCAGCCATTCGCTTTCTTGTCCTTTCAGCACTAGCTTTTTCCCAACCACCAACACCCGCTGCTTTTCCTACATACTTACTTGCTCCAATAGCACCCAGTGCTTTTTGATATCCCCCAGCTCCTCTGATATCAAAACTGGCTTTCGATGCTTTTTCTCCTATGCCGGCAATAAATCTTCCAAAACCAGATTTTTGAAGTTTTGTTGATTTTGCCATAGCTGCTCCTGCTCTACCGACAGTGGCTCTTCCTGCCTGTCCAAACTTACTAGCCAAGAATCCTCCAACATATTTAACACCGATTGTCCCAGTTGCGATTCCTGCAAATTTGTTAACAGCACTACCCATTTCTCCAGAATATTTGACTGCTATTTCCTTTCCTTTTTTTAATAAAATAAAACACAATAATACTGGTATGATTGTCTGCATTAATGCTTGCATCATGTCATTTGTCGTTCCTGTTTGTGCAATAAGAAATGTTTGGGGAAAATATTCTGTGAATAAAACAGTTATATATAAGAAAAATACAAAAAGTGGTGCTAGAAAAGCGTTTTTTAGAAGCATATCCCACCAATCATCGTGTCCTACTCCTGGAATTCTAAAAGAGAAAGAATACGAGACGAAAGCAATTGGTGCAAAAATTAAACATAGCCAAAGAACAATAACTCTACTTATAAATAAAAATGCAACAGAGGCAAAGATCCATGCCATGTACAGTGTTATCGCCAAAGCCAATAAAGTTACAAAAATAAAAGTACCTTGTCCGTGTGTGCTTTTATAAATATCTTCACTAACTATTTTTTGAGGGTTTAGATTAGTAACAAGTTTTTCAGTGACAGACGTTTGCCCGCCTAAATTAACTTGATTATTATCTCCTGGATTAGGTTGTATCTGATTATAGAAGACTTTCGCCAATATATTTGATGAATCAATGACAACTTTAGTTATAAAAGAGCTAAAGTTTATAAGCAGGGCAGCAATTACTATTGCGCCGATTAACCTTTTTGAATTAGATGCGCCAACATTCAATATTGTTTTGATCGCTATATATAAAAGGGCAATTATGAAAAATATATTTGCGATATCTCGCACTGTTCCCCAAGCAACATCAATAAATTCAGAAGAGTACGAAGTTCCGTCTAAAGAATAATAGACCATAAAATCCAAAATTTTACCGTTTAGTTGGGCTAATGATCCAGAAATTTCCCATAAGGTGTATGACAATTCTGCAATACAACCAGCCAAATTTGCTCTTCTTCCTGAACTGAAAATAAGATCAGCTCCGCCCAAAAGAGCGGTTCCGACAGCTCCAAGAGGATTGCAGGCTAAATCATAACCGACAACTCCTGTGTTGGTGCTTTCTACAGATATTGAACCTGTTGACCCATAACTCACATCCCCAGGAGCTCCTGTTTGAAGAGTAGAAAAAACAGAAATTGGGCCCACTTTCACTTCTGCAACAGTAAAAAGTTCCCATGGTTTTTTTGCAAATAGTTCATCTGTGTCTCTTAGTACCGCCTTTACCGCATAATATGTGTTTGGTTTTAATGAGCCATCAGGTATAGTAAATTTTATATAGTTTGTGTCTTTTGTTTTATCTAACTCAGCATTAAAATTTGTTAACTGGAATCTTCTATATGGATAAAGATCTTTTTTATCTTCACTAAAGGGGTCAGTTTCGTTAGCTGTTGTTTCTATTAAGAAAAAAAAGACATCTTTTAAACCTTCATAGGCTGTTGCAAAATCATTTGTAGTCGTTGTTACTTTAATGCTGATTTTTGCTGCCGTAGATGTTGCACTTTCTATATCTATAGTTGGTTCTTCAAAAAGTAA